>DATKJN010000377.1:0-3699 GCA_035543655.1 Burkholderiaceae bacterium
GCCGACTACACCTACTGGCGCAAGTACGGCCTGCGCGACCCGCGCGGCGGCGGCCGCGCTTCGGCGCGGCTGACCGCACCGATGGTGGCCGCCGGTGCGGTGGCCAAGAAGTGGCTGCACCAGCAACACGGCACGCGCTTCGTCGGCTGGATGAGCCAGATGGGCGACATCCAGATCCCGTTCGTCGACGAAACCCAGATCGCGCACAACCCGTTCTTCGCGCCGAATGCGGCGATCGTGCCGCAGCTCGAGGCGCACATGGACGCGTTGCGCAAGGCCGGCGACTCGTGCGGCGCGCGCATCACCGTCACCGCGCTGGGCGTGCCGCCAGGCCTGGGTGAGCCGCTGTTCGACAAGCTCGATGCCGACATCGCGCACGCAATGATGGGCATCAACGCGGTCAAGGGTGTGGAGATCGGCTCGGGCTTCGGCGTGGTGGCGCAAAGGGGCAGCGAGCACGGCGACGAGCTCAGCCCGCAAGGCTTCAGGAGCAACCACGCCGGCGGCGTGCTGGGTGGCATCTCCACCGGACAAGATCTGGTGGTGGCGATCGCAGTCAAGCCGACCAGCTCGATTCGCCTGCCGCGCGCGTCGATCGACCGCCAGGGCCAGCCCAACACGGTGGAGACGCACGGCCGTCACGACCCGTGCGTGGGCATCCGCGCCACGCCGATCGCCGAGGCGATGCTTGCGCTGGTGGTGATGGACCATGCGCTGCGCCATCGCGCGCAGTGCGGCGACGTGGCGGTCGCGGTGCCACCGATTCCTGGCGCTGCGCCTGGCGCGCCGCGCCGGTGAGCGCAGTGCGCAACCTGCGTTGATGACGGCTGCGATCTCGTTGCGCCCGTTCGCGCGGGTGTGGTTCTGCTATTTCGCCGCGATGGGCGCGTTCACGCTGTACGCGCCGCTGTGGTATCGCGATCTCGGCATGAGCGCGCTGGCGATCGGCTCGATCGCCTCGTTGCAGTCCTGGACGCGCGTGTTCGCGCCATACAGCTGGGCCTATATCGCCGACCACAGCAACGATCGCGCGCGGCTGATGCGGCTGGCCGGCGTGTTGTGCGTGGCGTTTGCCCTGGCGTTGGCCTTCAGCGGGCGCTACGGCGGCGCGGCGGTGAGCATCTGCGTGGCGTTGTTGTTCATCGCCAACGGCGCCGTCATCCCGTTGATGGAGGCCTCGCTCGCTCACCACCTCAACCTCGCGGCGGGCGGTGGCGCGGGCGGTCGCTACGGCCGCGCACGCGTGTGGGGTTCGATCGGCTTCATGGCGGCCGTGCTGCTGTTCGGCGCGCTGCTCAACCTGCTGGGCATCCGCGCCTGGCCTTGGCTGGTGCTGTTGCTGTGGGGCCTGCTCGCGGTGTCGCTGTGGCACCTGCCGCTCGCCAACGACCCGACGCACCACGACAAGGCACCGGTGGGCACGCTGGCGGTGTTGCGCCGGCCCGAGGTGGCGTGGTTCTTCGTCGGCGTCTTCTTCACCGTGCTGGCGCACACCAGCTTGTATGCGTTCTTCTCGTTGTTCGCGCAGTCGTTCGGCATGAGCGAGTCGGCCATCGGCCTGCTGTGGTCGGTGGGTGTGCTGGTCGAGATCGGGTTTTTCTGGACCCAAGGCCACTGGTTCGAGCGGCTGTCGATGCACAACTGGCTGCTGCTGGCGGCGGGGGTGTCGGCGCTGCGTTTCGGCCTGATGGCGGCATTCGGCAACTGGATGGTGGTGCTGGTGCTGACGCAGATGACCCACGCCATCACGTTTGCGGCCCAGCATGCGGCCTGCATCACCCTGGTGTCGCGCTACTTTCCGGGCCGGCTGCGCGGCCGCGGCCAGGCGCTGTACACCACGCTGGGTTACGGCGCCTCGGGCGTGATCGGCGGCGTGGCCGGTGGCGCGCTGATCGAACGCTGGGGCTACCCGGCGGTGTTCTGGGCGTCCAGCGTCGCGGCGCTGCTGTCGGTGCTGTGCCTGTTGCGCTCGCGCCGGCATGCGGCGATCGCGGCCTCGTCGCCTTGAGGGATGGACGGCAACGGATGTCCGGCTGATCCTGCAGTTCGTCGCAAGGTGATGGCGGTTCGTCGCACCGCGGCGGCAACGGACGGCGATGGGCCTAGACTCGCGGTCCGCGCAGTAAACGAATCGAAAAGCTGAAGGCATGACCCGCGCAACGCGCAGACGCTGGATGATCGGCACCGTGGTGGCGGTGGCCGTGGGCATCGCCACGGCGGTGGCCGTCGGCCGTTACAGCCAGGCCAAGAAAAAGGACGACAAGGCGGCCGTCACGCTGGAGTTCGCGCCGCGCGAGGTGGTGCAGCCGGCATGGGCCACGATGCCCGGCAGCATCGAGTTCTCCGGCCCGCTGGTGGCGCCCGACACGGCGGTGGTGCGCGCCAAGGCCGGCGGCACGCTGGTGGGGCTGGCGGTTCAGGAAGGCTCGCACGTCAAGGCTGGGCAGTCGCTTGGCCGCATCGACCTGGCCGAGTTGCAAAGCCGCAGCAGCGAGCGCCAGGCCAGCGCCGACGCGGCCAAGGCCGCGCTGGACCAGGCCGAACGCACGCATGCATCGAACGAACGCCTGGCCCAGCAGTCTTTCATCTCGGCGATCGCGCTGGAGACCTCGCGCTCGCAACTCGACAGCGCGCGCGCGTTGCATGCCGCTGCCGTGGCATCGCTCGACACCACGCGCGTCGGTCTGCGCGAGGCGGCGCTGGTGGCACCGATCGGCGGCATCGTGGCCCGGCGCCATGTGGTGCCAGGCGAGAAAGTCAGTGTCGAGCAGACCTTGCTCACGATCGTCGATCTGCGACGCTTGGAGCTTGCCGGCCTGGTCGGCACGCACGAGGTGGGGCGCCTGCAGCCCGGCATGCCGGTGCAGGTGCGCGTCGAAGGCATGGCCGCGCCGGTGACCGGGCAGCTGGCGCGCATCGCGCCGATGGCCGAACCCGGCACGCGCTCGATCGGCGTGACGATCGGCCTCGACAACCCCAACGAGACGCTGCGCGCAGGCCAGTACGCGCTGGCGCGCGTGGAGCTTGCCGACGACGCGCGCCGCCTCACGGTGCCGCTGGCCGCCGTGGGCAACACCTCGGGGCAAGAGCACGTGTGGGTGATCGCCGATGGGGCGCTGCTGCGCCGCGCCATCACCACCGGCCGGCGCGACGCCGCGAGCGGCCGCGTGGAGGTGCTCACCGGCCTGGCGCCCGAGGCGCAAGTGCTCGCCGCGCGTTTCGACAATCTGCGCGAAGGCGCCAAGGCGATGGTGGTGACCGACCGGGCGCCGCGCGCCGAAGCAGCCGGCTCCAAAGGCACCGTGACGCGCTGACGCGCGCATTGCCCGCCCCGCAGCAGTCGGCCATGTGGATCACCCGCGTCGCCATCCACAACCCGGTGTTCGCCACCATGGTGATGGTGGCCCTGTGCGTGCTGGGCGTGTTCTCGTACGCGCGGCTCAACGTGGAGCAGATGCCCGACGTGACGCCGCCGGCGGCGTTCATCGACGTGGTCTACCCCGGTGCATCACCGGAGGCGGTGGAGCGCGAAATCAACAAGCCGCTGGAGGAGGCCCTCAACTCGATCGCCGGCGTCAAGCGCATCACCTCGCGCAGCTTCGAGGGGCGCAGCCAGACGAGCGTCGAGTTCACGCTGAACGCCGACATGGCGCGTGCGATGCAGGACGTGCGCGACCGCATCGCCGCGGCGCAGGGGGC
>DATKJN010000378.1:0-3547 GCA_035543655.1 Burkholderiaceae bacterium
ATCCTCGATTGCGAGGATGCACCCATGGTCAAGCGAATCGTCTGGTGGCTGCTCGTCGCGCTGCTCGCGCTGGCGCTGTATCTGGCGCTGTATCTCGCGCTGTGGCCGGTGCCGATCCGCGCGGTGGCGTGGAAAGCCCCCGCGCCGCCGGGCTACATCGGCGTGCACGCCACGAACGACAAGCTCGCTGGCCTCACGTTGATCGCGCTCAGCGGCGAAGTGGGTCCCGAACACATCGTGCTCGCGCGCGACGGCAAGCTCTACGCTGCGATGGCCAGCGGCAACATCGTGCGCATGAACCCCGACGGCTCGGCGCAGGAGGTGTTCGTCAACACCGGTGGCCGTGTGCTGGGTTTCGACTTCGACGCGTCGGGCCGCTTGATCGCTGCCGATGCGGTGAAGGGTCTGCTCGCGGTGAGCCCCGATCGCAAGATCACGCTGCTCACCGACAAGGTGGGCGGGGACCCAATCCGGTACGCCGATGCGGTGGTCGTGGCCAAGACCGGCAAGATCTACTTCAGCGATGCGTCGGGCCGCTTTGCCCCGGGGTCGTGGGGCGGCACCTTCGAGGCCGCCGTGCTCGACATCCTGGAGCAGGCCTGCACTGCGCGCATCCTGGAGTACGACCCCGCGGCTGGCACCACGCGCGTGGTGGCCAGGGGCTTGAGCTTCGCCAACGGCGTGGCGCTGAGCAGCGACGAGCAAACCTTGTTCGTCGCTGAGACCGGCAAGTACCGCGTGTGGAAGATCGCGCTCGCAGCCAACGACCTCGACGTGAGCCGCGGCCCGTCAGCGCAAGCGGCTGTGATGTTCGACAACCTGCCGGGCTATCCCGACAACCTGATGCGCGGCCAGGATGGCCGCATCTGGCTCGGCTTCTCCGGGCCGCGCAGCCCCGACGTGGATGCCATGGCCGACAAGCCCTTCCTGCGCGAGCTCACGCTGCGCCTGCCGCGTGCGCTGTGGCCGCTGCCCAAGAAGTACGGCCACGTGATGGCGTTCGGCGAAGACGGCAAGATCGTGGCCGACCTGCAGGACCCGTCGGGTGCGTATCCCGAGACCACCGGCCTGACGGAAACGGCCGACAGGCTCTATGTGCAGAACCTGCACCTCAAGGTGTTGGGCTGGAAGGCGCGCTGAATTTCGACGCGCCCCTCACTGCGAGACGAGCGCGTCAGTAGCGCCCGCCGCCGTGTCCGCCGCGGCCATCGTGCCCGCCACGGCCGCCCCCGTTGCCACCGCCGTGGCCACCACCCCAGTGCTCGCGGCCGCGGCCATCGTGCCCGCCGCGCCCGTCGTATCCGCGGTGTCCGCCGGAGTAGCCCTGCCAACCGTGGCGGCCGTTCGGATAGCGGTCATAGCGGTTCGGCACGCCGTCACCATCACGGTCCCAGCGCGGCGTGTAGCGGTGGTCGTAGCGGTTGGGGATGCCATCGCCGTCGCGGTCCCAGTGGCGCGGCTGGTGGTAGCCGCGCGCCCAGAATACGGGCACGGGCGGTCCGTACAGCACGGGCGGCGGCGGAATGTACACGGGTGCTGGCGCGTAAAAGGGCGAGCCGACCGTCACCGACCACTGCACGCCGCCCGCTTCGGCTTCGGTCACGCCAAACGCACCGGTGGTGGCGAGCGCAGCCGCAGCAAGAACCTTGTTCATGCCCATGAGGATGTCTCCGTCGTTGTCGACCGCTATCGGCCGGTAGCAGAGACAACGCGTGGAGCCGCCGCGTCGCGCACGGCGAAGGCCCGTTGCGCAACGTAAAGCTGTGTGAAGCGTGGGCGGGGCGCAGCAAAGCGCGGGCGGCGGCGCGGGCGAGACCCCGGCCGCCGCGCTTGCATGCGCAGCTTCAGGCGGCTTCGCCTGCCGGCATCGTCTGCTTGTGCTTGATGGCCTCCATCGTTTCGGCCTTGCGCTCGGCGCGGGTTCGGGTCGAGTGCGCCGTGGCGGTCTGCTGCGAGATGCTGGCGCGGTAGGTCGCGATGCCCGAGTGCACCAGTTCGTCGCGGCTGCGGGCGAGCAGGGTCTCGGCCTTGCGCGCTTCGCGCGTCTTGGTCGAAGCCGCGGTCGGTGACTTCACGGTCGGCGTGCCTTCGCCGGCCGCGAGTTCGCCGGCCTTCATCGCGGCCAAGGCTTCGGCGTTGACGTCGGCGCGCGAACGCGGTGTGTTGTCGTCCTGGGCCAGTGCCGTGGTTGTCATTGCGGCGGCGGCGGCGAACAGTGCGACGGCTGTGAAGGTGCGGGTGAGTGTGCAGGCGTTCATGGAGCGACTCCGGGTGGATTGAGGGTGAGCTCACTGTGCAGCCGTGGCCGTGTCGTGAGAACGTCGGCCTGCAGCAGCGCGTTTGTTGCGTATTGACTTTTCATCGCGTCCGAGCGGCGCTGCGCATCGGGCGCGCCCGTGGCAGCATGGCGCCCCCTGAACTCCAAGTGTGCGATGCCATGAAACTGATCCGCCTGAACCTCCTGGCCCTGTCGTGCGCGCTGGCGTCGCTGGCGCAGGCCACGTCGCCGGCGCCTTACGCGGGCCAGCAATCGCGCGAGATCAAGGCGTTGTCGGGCGACGAGCAGGCCGACCTGCTGGCCGGCAAGGGCATGGGCCTGGCAAAAGCCGCCGAGCTCAACGGCTACCCCGGGCCCGCCCATGTGCTGGAGCTCGCCGGCGAACTCGCGCTCAGCGCCGAACAGCGCGCGCGCACGCAGGCCGTGTGGCAGGCCATGGATGCGCGCGCCAGGGCGCTCGGCCAGCAGGTGGTCGATGCCGAGCGCGAGCTCGATGCATTGTTCGCGTCGAAGCAGGTCACGCGCGAGCGCCTCGGTGAGCAGCTCGATCGCATCGGCGTGCTGCAGGCGCAACTGCGCGCCGTGCACCTCGAAGCGCATCTGGAGCAGGCGCGCATCCTCACGCCGGAGCAGACGACTCGGTATGCCGCACGGCGCGGTTACGCCGGCGGCGGGGCTGCCGGCGGTGGCCGGGGTGGCCACGGTGGCGGTCACAAACACTGATGCAGTCGGCTTCTCGCTCGCTGCACTGTTCGCCACGTTAGATCCAGGGCCGTTACACCCGGCGGCGAGGGCCGCAGGCACCATCGCGTCCGCAGGGGGTTGATTGGCATTGAGGGAGGGATCCTCGATGTTGCGTCGACAGATGGCTCTGGCGTGCGCCGCCGTGTGGGCGCAGCCGATGAAGGCGCTGGGGGAAACGCGAAGCCTCAAGCGGGTGCTGGTTTCGGGTCCGCCGCTGCGCCGCGCGTGGGAAGAGTTCGAGGCGCTGGCCGATGAGGCGGCGCGCTTTCCGCTGCGCGAACGTTTCGCGTGGGTCAACGATGCGATCAACCGGCGCGTGGTTCATGCCGACGATGCGGAACAATTCGGCGACGACGTCTGGCTCACGCCGCTCGAAACCCTGGCGCTCGGCCGTGGCGACTGCGAGGACTCGGCGATCAGCAAGTTCTTCTTGCTGCTGGCCGCGGGCTCGCCGCCGTCGGCCCTGCGGCTACTCTATGCGCGCCATCGGCCGCTTGCCACGCCGGGCGTGGTGCAGGCCCACGT
>DATKJN010000379.1:0-5548 GCA_035543655.1 Burkholderiaceae bacterium
GCTCGAGCAGCTGGCGCGGCGCTTGAGCCGCCATCCCACGACGCTGCCCCGGCTGCAGTGGATCCGCGCGTCGGTGGGCACGACGGTCAAGCTGATCCCGGTGGATCAGGTGATCTACCTGCGCTCCGACGAGAAGTACACGCTGGTGGTGTGGGACGGCGGCGAGGCGCTGATCCGCAAGCCGATCCGCGAGTTGATCGACGAGCTCGATCCGGATCAGTTCGCGCAGGTGCATCGCTCGGTGATCGTCAACCTGAAGCAGGTGGCGCAGGTGACGCGCGGCCCCAATGAAACCGCCGAAGTGCATTTGCGCGGCCGCAGCGAGACGCTGCCGGTCAGCCGCAGCTACCTGCACCTGTTCCGGCAGATGTGAGATCAGTCTGAGGAAGCGACGCACCTGGAAGAGCAATGCCGCGGGCGACGCTCGTAGGGGCGGATGGTGGGCGATCATGTGAACCGGCCAGTGTCGTCCGGCGGCTCGATGTCCACAAAGTGGAACAAGACCTCGTTGGTGTTGTCGATGCTCGAGTAGGACCTGTCGTTGCGGGTGCAGGAGGCCACGACGTGCTTCGCGGGCAAGCATTGATCTTTGACTGCCGAAGGTGCAAATTCAGTCCGCAAAGTGCCGATGCCCGCAGTCCTCAATGTCCATCGATCACGATCTGACAACTCCGCTGCTGCGGTTGGTGCGCGAGCTCGCCAACCAGCTGCGCCCGGGGAACGATTTCGTGCAGACCCTCGGCATCGACCACTCGCTCGAACGCGACTATGGACTGGACAGCCTTTCGCGCGCCGAACTCCTGACGCGCATCGAGAGCGAACTGGGCGTGTCGCTCGAACCTGCTGCCCTTTCGCAGGCCGAGACTCCCCACGATCTCCTGCGCGCTATTCGATCGCCGGCGTCGGCCTCGGCTGCGTCCCCATCCCGGCCCGAGCCCACGCGCGACGACTCCCGCATCGAATATCTACCCGCAACGCTTGACACCCTGGTCGATGTGCTCGATTGGCACGCCGAGCGGCATGGTGAGCGTCTGCTGGTGACGATCGAGTCGCAACACGGCGCGGCGGCGCACCTCACCTATGCAAGGCTGCGCATCGACGCACTCGCGGTGGCAGCGGGCCTTGTCAAGCGCGGCTGCAGCGCCGGCGATGCGGTGGCCGTGATGTTGCCGACCGGAAGCGAGTTCTTCGCGGCGTTCTACGGAGCGCTCTACGCTGGCTGCGTGCCGGTGCCGCTCTATCCCCCGGCGCGGCTGGCGCAGCTCGAAGACCACCTGCAGCGCAGTGTCGCGATCCTGCGCAACGCCGAAGCCACGCTGCTGCTCACGGTGCCTCAGGCGAGGCCTTTCGCCCAGCTGCTGCGCGCGCGCTGTGAAACGCTGCGGGCCATCACAACCACCTCCGACCTCGCGGTTCCGCGCGGGCAGGTGGCCCGCCCGGCCATCAATGCCGATTCGACGGCCTTCCTTCAATACACCTCCGGCAGCACCGGGAACCCCAAAGGCGTCGTGCTCAGCCACGCCAACCTGCTCGCCAATGTGCGGGCGATGTGGCGCGCTTCGCGCGTGAGCAGCGCCGACATCTTCGTGTCCTGGTTGCCCCTGTATCACGACATGGGTCTGATCGGCGCGTGCATCGGAAGCCTGGTCGTCGGCTATCGGCTGGTGCTGATGTCGCCGCTCGAGTTTCTCGCCAAGCCGTCACGCTGGCTGTGGGCCATCCACAGGCACCGCGCGACATTGTCGGCGGCGCCGAACTTCGCCTACGAACTGTGCGCCGACCGTGTCTCCGACGCCGAGCTCGACGGACTCGATCTCGGCTCGTGGCGCCTTGCGTTCAACGGTGCGGAGCCAGTGAACCCCTCCACGCTCGAACGCTTCGCAACGCGCTTTGCTCGCTACGGCTTCAAGCGCGAAGCCATGTTCGCGGTATTCGGCCTCGCCGAAGGCGTCCTCGGTGTGACCTTCCCGCCGCTCGAGCGGGGGCCGATGATTGATTCCGTCGACCGCGACGCATTGATGCGCGACGGCTTTGCGAAGCCAGCTCGCGCCGACGATCCGAAGGCGTTGCGTCTCGTGTCGTGCGGCGTGCCACTCCCGGGACACGAGGTGCGCGTCGTCGATGCGGCAGTGCACGAGCTTGCCGAACGCAAGCAAGGTCGGGTCCAGTTTCGCGGGCCGTCGGCGACCCACGGCTACTACAAAAACCCGTCGGCCAACGCCGCCCTGTTCGTCGGCGACTGGCTGAACACCGGCGACCTCGGCTACTTCGCCGCGGGCGAACTGTTCCTCACCGGCCGCGAGAAAGATCTCATCATCCGCCGCGGCGTCAACATCCATCCGGCCGACCTCGAGGCTGCCGTTGCAAACCTGTCCGGCGTGCGCAAGGGAGGCGTAGCCGTCTTTGCCGCTGCCGATCGGCGCATCGGCAGCGAGTGCCTAATCGTACTGGCGGAGACGCGTGTCACCGATGCCGGCGAGCGCAAGCGGATCGCCGGGGCCATCACGCAACTCGCGATCGAGCATATCGGCATGCCGCCCGACGACATCGTGCTCGCGCCACCGCGATCGGTGCTGAAGACTTCGAGCGGCAAGATTCGCCGCGCTGCGGCTCGCGAGCTGTATGAACAGCGCGCGCTTGGCCGCACGCAGCGTGCACCGTGGTGGCAGATCACCAGGCTCGTGACACGCGCCGCTGCGGCGCAAGCCTGGCGCGGCGCGGGGGGCGTGGCCCACGTCGCTTGGGCGGTCTGGGCCTGGGCAGTCCTTGTCGCGGCGGCGGCCGGCGCGTGGCTCACGACGATGCTGCTGCCTGGCGTCGTGTTGCGCCGGCGTGCGGCGCGAGCGTGGGCGCGCTGCGCGCTCGCCCTGTCGGGGATTCAGGTCCGCGTCGAAGGGCTCGAACACCTGCCCGAACGTCTACCCGAATCCCTACCGAACACGAGTGCGGTGCTTGTCGTTGCCAATCACGCGAGTTACGTCGATTCGATCCTGCTCACCGCGGTGCTGCCGCCGCGATTCGGATACGCGGCCATGCGTGAGCTGGCTGGCGCGGCGCTGCTCGGTGCGCCGTTGCGCAGACTCGGCGCGGTGTTCGTCGAGAGGGCGGATGCGGCAGGCGGCGTCGAGGACACGGCGGTTCTCGAAGCGCATACTCGCGCCGGCGAACCGCTGGTGATCTTCCCGGAGGGTACCTTCCGGCGCGCGCCCGGACTGCTGCCGTTCAAGCTCGGTGCCTTCGTCGTCGCGGCGCACACGGGTGCGCAGATCGTTCCGGTCGCTCTGGCCGGCACGCGCTCGCTGCTGCGCGACGGCGAGTGGCTGCCGCGCCGCTGCGAGATCGTGATCACCGTCGGCGCGCCAATCGTCTCGAGCGAACACGACTGGGACGCCGCGCTGGCGCTGCGCGCTGCCGCCAGAAGCGCCATCCTCGCGAGCGTGGCCGAGCCTGACGCCGAGATCGCGCCGCATGCGGCGGGGGCGTTGGCGAGGGTGTGAAGGACTCGCTGGTCGGCCCTGGATCCGAGAACTGGCGTTGGCACACCGGACAACAGTCTCGCTCGTGCTTGGCGGCGGGGGCGCCCGCGGCCTGTCGCACATCGGCGTGATCCAGTGGCTCACCGAAAACGGCTACGACATTCGCTCGATTGCCGGCTCGTCGATGGGTGCGCTCGTGGGTGGGATCTATGCCGCCAGCAAACTTGCGACCTATGCCGAGTGGGTGTTGGCTCTCGAGCGCATTCATGTGCTGCGCCTGCTCGATCCGACATTCGGCCGCGACGGGCTCTTCAAGGGCGAGCGGATCATGGGAGTGCTGCGTGAGCTGATCGGCGATTGCGCCATCGAGGATCTGCCGATTTCCTTCACAGCAGTGGCGACGGATCTGGAGACCGGCGAAGAAGTTTGGCTGCGCCAAGGAGGATTGTTCGACGCCATCCGTGCCTCCATCGCGACCCCGCTGGTATTCACACCCTTCAAGCACGGAGCGCGGACACTGCTCGACGGTGCGCTCGTGAATCCGCTGCCGATTGCACCCACCCTCAATGACAACACCGATCTCACCATCGCAGTCAATCTCAGCGGCGCACCCGAGTCGCTGCCTGTGCCACCTGCAACGGCTCCGATGGCGAACAGCAACGCGTACCGGCGACGAATCCGATCCTTCATCGAGAGTCTGCACCTCGCGCGCTCCACCGGCGCGCCCGCGCGCGGCCTCTTGGATATCGCGTTCGTCTCCATGCAAACGATGCAGGACACGATCGCGCGCCTCAAGCTCGCGGCGTACTCTCCAGGCGTCACGGTGGAGATACCGCGCAACGCATGCGGCTTCTACGAGTTCTGGCGTGCGAAGGAATTGATTGCGCTCGGACGCGAGCGTGCCGCCCAGGCGTTTGCCAGGGCCGGACGCTTGTAGGCTCAGGGCTTGCGTGCGCCGGGCTGGTTCCACAGCCAGGCGGCACCGCGCACGCCCGACGAGTCGCCGTGCAGGCTCTGCACGAGGCGCGTGCGCACCGGCTCGTCGCGCACGCCGCCGGCCGACACCCAGTTGGGCAGCAGCCTCGGCACGTTGGTGTAGAGGCGCTCGATGCGCGACAGCCCGCCGCCGAGCACGATCACATTGGGATCGAGCAGGTTGATCACGTGGGCGACGGCACGCGCCAGGCGTGTCTCCCAACGCGACAGCGTGTCGTCGCAGGCGGCATCGCCGTGCGCCGCACGATCGGCGATCTCGCGGGCCTTCAGGCTGCCGCCGTGGTGATCGGCATGGTCGCGCTCCAGCCAGGGGCCGCTCACGTGGGTCTCGATGCAACCGCGCTGGCCGCAGAAGCACAGGTGGCGCGGTTCGTCGTCGCGCGCCCAGGGCAGCGGGTTGTGCCCCCACTCGCCGGCCAGTCCGTTGGGGCCGTTGAGCAGATGACCGTGCACGACGATGCCGGCACCCACGCCGGTGCCGAGGATGCCCGCGAACACCACCTCGGCGCCGGCGCCGGCACCGTCGGTGGCCTCCGACAGTGCCAGGCAGTTGGCATCGTTGGTGACGATCACCGGCTGGCCGAGCAACTGCTCCAGGTCGGCGGGCAGCGGCCTGTTGTTGAGCTGCGTGGAGTTGCAGTTCTTCATCACGCCGCGTTCGGTCACGTTGCCCGGTGCACCGATGCCGATGGTGCAGTGCGCGCCAGCGGCCGCCTGGCGCGCGCGGTTCACGATGCCGACGATCGCCTGCAGCGATGTGTCGTAGTCGCCGCGCGGCGAAGCCACCCGCTCGCGCCAGCGCTCCTGCCCGTCGGCATCGAGCACGATCGCCTCGATCTTGGTGCCACCGACGTCGACACCGATGGCGCAGGGCGCGCCTGTGTTCATCGCGTCAGCCGGGTTGCAGCGGTTGCGTGCGTTCGATCAGCCACGCGCGCGCGTCGCCGCTCACCAGCGGCAGCAGGCGCTCGCGCACCGTGGCGTGGTAGTGGTCGAGCCACTCGCGCTCGTCGGCGCGCAGCAGCGCCGGCTCGATGCAACGCGTGTCGATCGGGCACAAGGTCAGGGTTTCGAAC
>DATKJN010000380.1:0-3330 GCA_035543655.1 Burkholderiaceae bacterium
TCTTCGATCGGAACATAGGCCTCGCTCTTGAGGCCTGCGTTGACCACCACGTAGTTGAAGTCGATGCGCACCACCTCGGCGGTGATGACCTCGCCGGCGCGCATCTCGCTGCGCTTGAGCGACTCTTCGAACAGGGCGGCAAACGATTCGCCGCCCGTTGTGGCGGATTGGGTTTGTGGCATGAAAGTCTTCCTAGCGGCCGGGAGGGGAGGGATGCTGTCGACCGGCCATGCAACCGTGGTTGCGGGTTGAGTTGAACATCCACCTTCGATCGCCCGCGGGGCGCAGGTCGAACCCGGTGGTCCTGATCAGCCTTGGATGGAGGTGCCGCGGTGGCGTTTCAATCGAAGGCGCTGCGCTCGTTCCACCACTGCAGCACCCGATCGGCAGATTGTTCGATCGTGAGCGACGAGTTGTCGAGTTGAAGCGCATCTTGCGCGGGCTTCAGGGGCGAGACGGCGCGATTCACATCACGCGCGTCGCGCGCCTCAAGCTCGGCGCGAAGGTCGGGGAGTGTAGCGGAAATGCCCTTTGAAATCAATTGCTTAAGCCGCCGCTCCGCGCGCATGGCGGCGCTCGCGGTGAGGAACACCTTGAGCGGCGCGTCGGGGAACACCACCGTGCCCATGTCGCGCCCGTCGGCCACCAGGCCCGGCACGCGGCGAAACGACAGCTGCAACGCATGCAACGCCTGGCGCACCGCGGGCAGCGCCGACACCACGGAGGCCAGCTTGCCCACCGCCTCGTGGCGCAGTGCCAGCGTGACATCGACGCCGTCGAGCGACACGGCATCCCCTTCGAAGCGCAGGGTCAGCGCGGCGGCCACGCGGGCGAGCCCGGCCGCGTCGTCGGCCGCCACGTCGCTGCGCATCGCGGCCAGCGCGGTGGCTCGGTACAGCGCGCCCGAATCGAGTTGGTGCCAGCCCAGGCGTGCAGCGACGGTCGAGGCCAGCGTGCCTTTGCCCGACGCGGTGGGGCCGTCGATCGTGATCAGCGGGATGTCGCTGGTGTCGGTGGCCACCACGCCGAACAGCGTTTCGAAGTAGTCGGGAAAGGTCTTGCCGACACAGCGCGGATCGAGGATGCGCACCGGCACGTGACCACCGGCGAGCGGATTGAACGCGGCCAGCGACAGGCACATGGCCATCCGGTGGTCGTCGTAGGTGCGCAGCGCAGCGCGGCGCCAGCCAGCGGGAGACGCAGGCGGCTCCACCTCGATGAAGTCGTCGCCGTCGACCACCGTGGCGCCCAGTCGGCGCAGTTCCGCCGCCATCGCGGCGATGCGGTCGGTTTCCTTGACGCGCCAGCTGCCGATGTGCGTGAGCCGCGTGCGGCCGTTGGCATACAGCGCCATCGCGGCCAATGTCATCGCGGCGTCGGGCATGTGGTTGCAGTTCAGCGTCACGGCCTGCAGCGGCCATGCGCCGCGACGCACCTCGATCCAGCCCGGCCCGCCGGTCACGCGTGCGCCCATCGCCTGCGCGGCATCGATGAAGCGGATGTCGCCCTGGATCGAATCGAGCCCGACGCCGATGATGCGCAGCGGCGCCTCCACCGCCGCGATGGCGCCTGCGGCGATGAAGTACGAGGCCGACGAGGCGTCGCCTTCGACATGGATCCGCCGCGGCGCGCGATAGCGGCTGCCCGGTGCAATGGTGAAGCGCTGCAGATCGTCATGCTGCACGTCGATGCCGAAGCGCTGCAGCAGCGCCAGTGTGATCTCCACGTAGGGCTTGGAGATCAGCTCGCCGTCGACCTCCACCACGATCGGCCGCGCACCGCTGACCAGCGGCAGCGCCAGCAGCAGGGCGGTCAGGAACTGGCTCGACACGTCGCCGCGCACGCGGATCGGTGTGTCGGTGTTCAGCCCGCCGCCCGGCCGGCCGCGCAAGCGCAACGGCGGGAACCCGTCGTGGCCGAGATAGTCGATGTGCCCGCCGAGTTGGCGCAGTGCATCGACCAGGTCACCGATCGGCCGCTCGTGCATGCGTGCAACGCCACGCAGTTCGATGTCGCCGCCGTCGCGTGTGGCCAGCAGTGCGAGCGCCGCGGCCAACGGGCGCATCGCGGTGCCGGCGTTGCCGAGCGACAGCACCAGGCGCCGCTGCGCCACCGCACCCAGCCGGCCGCCGATGCCGCGCACCGTGGTGACAGGGCCGTCGCTGTGGATCGCGCAGCCGATCTGGCGCAGCGCGGCCAGCATCACCTGGGTGTCGTCCGAATCGAGCAGGTCGTGGACGTGGGTGGTGCCTTCGCTCAGGCCGGCGAGCAGCAACACGCGGTTGGAGATGCTCTTCGAGCCGGGCAGCCGCACCGTGCCGGCTGCACGCCGCAGCGGCGGCACATCGAGATGGGGAATGTCGAACATGAAGCGGCCGCGCCATTCGCGCGCAACGTCAGCCCTTGTCCTTGTTGTTGCCGCCGCGCGGTCCGCCGAGTTGCCATCCGGCACGCGCCTCCGACGAACTCTTGATCAGGTCTTCCAGCGCATCGGCGTTGCCGTTCTTGATCACCAGCTCCATCGCATCGAGCGTGTGGCGAAAACGCGCTGACTGTTTGAGGATCTCTTCGCGGTTGGCCATCAGGATGTCGCGCCAGATGGTGGGATCACTGGCCGCGATGCGCGTGAAGTCGCGAAAACCAGGGCCGGCCAACGACAGGAAGTCGCGCCCCGCAGGCTGGTTGACCACCGCGCTGAAGTAGGCGAACGCCAGCAGGTGCGGCAGGTGGCTCACCGAGGCAAACGCTGCATCGTGGTTTTCAGGCGTCATGCGCAGCACCTGCGCGCCGATCGCCGCCCACACGTCGGTCGCCTTCTGCACCAGCTCGGGCGACGTTTGTGGCAACGGTGTCAGGATCACCTGGCGGCCGGCGTACAACGCGGCGTCGGCGTTGTGCACGCCGGCCACTTCCTTGCCGGTGATCGGGTGTGCCGGCACGAAAGCTGGCACGCGCTCCTTCAGCACGCGGCGGGCGGCATCGACGACGTCGCGCTTGGTCGAGCCGACGTCCATCACCAGCATGCTCGGTTCGATCAGGTGGCGGATCGCCTTGAACGTCGCCTCGGTCGCCGAGACGGGGACGGCAAGCAGGACGATGTCCGAGCCCGAGACGGCGAGCAGCGCCGATTCGGCCGCGGTGTCGATGACGCCGAGACGCTTGGCCTGCTCGGTCGTCGACGGCGACTTGCTGTAGCCGATGACGCGCTTGACCAGCCCCGCGCGCTTCAGCGCCAGCGCGAACGAGCCACCCATGAGGCCGCAACCGATGAGGCCGAGCTGATTGAACATGGCTTCGCCGGCCATCAATGCACGTCGATGGGATAGGTGC
>DATKJN010000381.1:0-8832 GCA_035543655.1 Burkholderiaceae bacterium
CGGTGGCATAGGCCGTCTTGCTCGACGCACTCGACAGCACCAGTTGGCGCGCGCCGACGGCAATCTCCGGCTGTGCGCTCTTGACCACCTCGGCAAAGCCCCACACCGGCACCACGCCCCAGCCTTCTTGCGCGCTGGGAAAAAACTGCCAATAGCTCATGCGCTCGCCGAACAATGCGTAGGTCACGTTGTTGGTGGTGATCGACACCCGACGCACGGCGAATCGGGCCCAGCCCGGCTGCAACGGCGGCGCGCTCGACGTGTGGAGCCGGCCGTCGGCCGGGTCGCGCCGCGACGTCAACAGCGTGGTGGTGTCCATGGCAAGACTCCTGCGATGCACAAGCGAACCGCGCGAGCATAGCCGCTCGGTTGTACCGACGCCGACGGCTTCAGGACGCGAGGAACACCGCGAACCAGCGCTGCGGGTCGGTCCAGCAGGTGGTGCGCGTGAAGCCAGCCTCGTGCAGCAGTCGGTCGAATCCTTCGACGCTGTACTTGTAGGAGTTTTCGGTGTGGATGCGTTCGCCCTCGGCCAGGCGGCGCTCGCCGCCGGGCCAGCGCAGCGTCACGTCGCGCCGCGCCTGCAAGTGCATCTCGATGCGGCTGTCGGCTTCGTTGAACAATGCCACGTGCGCGAAGTCCTCGATGCGCGCATCGCAGCCGAGCAGCGAGTCGAGACGGCGCAGCAGGTTGAGGTTGAAGGCCGCAGTCACCTGCAACGGGTCGTCGTAGGCGAGCTCGAGCACCGCCTTGTCCTTGACCAGGTCCACGCCGACCAGCAGCGCGCCGCCGGCCCCGGCCACGGCACGCACCTGGCGCAGCAAGCGCAACGCCTGCTCGGGCGTGAAGTTGCCGATGCTGGAGCCGGGGTAGAACACCAGCCGTTCGCCAGTACCTGCTTCGGGCGGCAGCTGCAGTGACGCCGAGAAGTCCGCACCGACACCCACCATCTCGATGCGCGGATGTTGCCGCTGCAAGCTGTCGAGGGCTTGCCGCAGGTAGTCGACCGAAATGTCCACGGCCACGTAGCGCGCCGGCTGCATGACCGGGAACAGGCGTGCGGCCTTCTCGCAACTGCCGGCGCCAAGGTCGATCAGCGTGCGGCCGCCGCCGACCCGCGCCGCCATCGCACCCGCATGCGCGTCGAGGATCGCCCGCTCGGTGCGTGTGGGGTAGTACTCTGGCAGCTCGGTGATGGCATCGAACAAGCGCGAGCCGAGGGGATCGTAGAGGAACTTCGGCGACACGGTGGCCGGCCGTGCCAGCAGGCCTTGCGCGAGCTCGTGGCGCAGCGCGGCGCTGTCCTCATGATGGAGTTGAATGAATCGCGGCGAGGCCATGGGTCAGTATGTCGATCGGGTGTCTGGATGCTTGCGCGGGAAATCCATAGGTAAGGTTTAATGGGCGCCGCGCGACAGCCACTGGTACGGCCGTTCGTGGCCGGGTGGATGCGCACCCACTGCAAACAAATGAAACGGCAGCCGCTCTGCCCGGTGGTCGACGATGCAGACCTTGACAGTCAACCAGGCCTGGGGCGTGTTGAGCGTGGCGATTCTGTTCGAGGTCGCGGGCACGACGTGCATGCGCCTGAGCGAGAGTTTCACGCGCCTCACCCCATCGATCCTCATATTCGTTTTCTACGCGATCTCATTCGTACTCAACACGCTGGTGACGCGTACCCTGGGATTGAGTGTGGTTTATGCGGTGTGGTCAGGGGTGGGCACGGTGCTCACGGCGGCCATCGGCTACCTGTATTTCAAGGAGCCGGCCACCGCCCTGAAATTGGCCTCGGCCGGATTGATCGTGATCGGGGTGATCGGGTTGCACACCGCATCGCGCACGCCGGTTTGAATCTTTTGCTGAAATGATGCCCCGCGCGCCATGCACATGACGCCCAACGAGCTGTCGATCGAGCGCTACAAGCGGCGCGCCGCCGGCTACGACGAGTCGGCGCAGTACACGATGCCGCTGCGCCGGCGCACCATCGCGCTGCTGCAGCTGCAACCGGGGCAAGTCGTGCTCGACGTCGGTGCCGGCACGGGCTTGAGTTATGCGTTGCTGCGCGATGGCGTCGGCGAGGCCGGCCGTGTGGTCGCGTTCGAGCAAAGTCCCGACATGTTCGCGCAAGCGGCCCTTCGGGTGGACCGCGAGCGCTGGCGCAACGTGTGGCACGTTTGTGCGCCGGCAGAGACCGTGCAACTGCCCGAGCCGGCCGACGCGGTGCTGTTCAATTACACCCACGACATCCTGCGCTCACACGAGGCGCTGGCCAATCTGATGCGCCAGGTGAAGCCGGGCGCGCGCATTGCCGTTGCCGGCATCAAGTACTTCCCGTGGTGGACCGGGCCGCTCAACATCTACACGTGGCTCAAGAATCGGCCCTACAACGCCAAACCCGGCGATCTCTGGCATCCATGGGACCGGATCGAAACGTATTGCCAATCGTTGCAGCGCTGGACGACGCAATTCGGCATGGGCTACATCGCCTGTGGCGTCAAGCGCGGCAGCTGAAGCGACAGGACCAACCATGAAACGACTGCCCAATCCCCAGATCGAGCCGAGCGCGCTCGCCCAGCGCTATGCGCGGGTGCGCGCCCAGTCGCTTGCGCTGGCCGAGCCGCTGAGCGAGGCCGATGCACAGGTGCAGTCGATGCCCGACGTGAGTCCGACCAAGTGGCACCTCGCGCACGTGACGTGGTTCTTCGAGACCTTCATCCTCGAGCGCCACGAGCGCGGCTTCAGGCCCTTCCATCCGCGCTTTCGCGTGCTGTTCAACAGCTACTACAACCAGGTCGGCGAGCAGCATCCGAGGGCGCAACGGGGCTTGGTGTCACGCCCCAGCCTGGCCGAAGTCAAGGCCTATCGCGCCCAGGTCGACCAGCGTGTGGCTGGCCTGCTGGCCGACACGCACGATCCGGACATCGACATGCTGGTCGAACTCGGCCTGCAACACGAGCAACAGCACCAGGAGCTGCTGCTCACCGACAT
Source organism: Burkholderiaceae bacterium (assembly GCA_035543655.1). Taxonomy (GTDB): domain Bacteria; phylum Pseudomonadota; class Gammaproteobacteria; order Burkholderiales; family Burkholderiaceae_C; genus JAEUPI01. Next base: position 2,989 of record DATKJN010000381.1, read on the forward strand.
CAAGCACGTGCTGTCGTGCAACCCGCTGGCACCGGTGTACCGCGGGTCGTGGCCGCTTGCGCCGGTGGCGCCGCTGCCGATGACCTGGATCGAACAGTCCGGCGGGCTGGTCGAGATCGGCCACGACGGCGCCGGCTTTGCGTTCGACAACGAGACGCCGCGCCACGGGCAGCACCTGAGGCCCTACGCGCTCGGCAATCGGCTGGTCACGCATGGTGAATGGGCCGAGTTCGTCGCCGACGGCGGCTACACCGAGCCGCGCTGGTGGCTGTCGGCGGGCTGGGATTGGCTGCGCAGCCAACAGGTGCGCGCGCCGATGTACTGGCGACGCGACGAACGCGACCAGTGGCTCAGCTTCACGTTGCACGGGCTGGCGCCGATCGATCCGCACACGCCGATCACGCACGTGAGCTACTTCGAGGCTGACGCGTTCGCACGCTGGGCCGGCGCGCAGCGCAGCGCGTGGCGTGGCGCGCGGCTGCCCACCGAGTTCGAGTGGGAACACACGGCGCAGGGGCTGCCTTCCACGGCCTGTGCCGGCGGCAATTTCGTCGAGTCGCAGGCCCTGCACCCGATGCCGGTGGCACGCGTGGGCACCTCTGCGCCGGTGCAGATGTTCGGCGACGTGTGGGAATGGACCTCGAGCAGCTACGCGCCTTACCCGGGCTTCAAGGCCTGGGACGGTGCGGTCGGCGAATACAACGGCAAGTTCATGGTCAACCAATACGTGCTGCGCGGCGGCTCGTGCGCCACGCCGCGTTCGCACATCCGCGCCAGCTACCGCAACTTCTTCCCCACTGATGCCCGCTGGCAGTTCAGCGGCGTGCGATTGGCGCGCGACGTGGAATGATCGGGGTCTCGAAACCGATGGGGTCCGCGATGCGAGTCGTGCTGTTGCGCTTGTTGTGCGTGCTGGGTCTGCTGGCGTCCGCTGGCTGGGCCCATGCGCAGGGGTATTCATCGCCCAACGACGGGCCGTTCCGCACCACCAGTGACGGCGTCGACGACAAGCTGATGCTGATGGGCTACGACGCGGTCGCGTACTTCGCGCAGAACGCCGCGGTCAAGGGCGACCCCAACATCAAGGTCGATCATCTCGGCGTGACCTATCGTTTCTCGAGCGAAGCCAACAAGGCGGAGTTCCAGAAAAACCCCGACAAGTACATGCCGCAGTTCGGCGGCTTCTGCTCCAACGGCATCAACTACGCGGTGCCGTGGGGTGCAGGCGGCGGCCCCAACACCTGGCGCATCTATCGTCGCAAGCTCTATGTGTTCGGCGGCCAGTCGTCGCGCGACCACTTCGAGATGGACACCGAGCGCAACCTGCAGCTCGCGCACCAGCTGTGGAACGAAGAGGTGTCGGGCTCCAACGCGGTCGTCACGCGCTACAAGCGGCTGATCCTTCGCGTGCCGCACTACAAGAGCGACAAAGCGCTGCAGCAGGAGTGGGAGGCCAAGCTGGCCGCCAAGACCTTGCCGGTGATGCCCGGCGCGCCCCAGGTCGTGCCGGCGCAGTAGCCCGGCGAGCCCGCGCTAGGCGGCATGCGGCGCGTGCAGAGTCTGCAGGCGTGCGGCCTGTTCCAGCGTCGCGCGGTAGCCGGCGCCGATCGCACGCTCCCGGAAGTCGCGCGAGAAGCTGACCCAATAGCCGAAGTCCGGGTGCAGCAGCACGTCGGCGAGTCGCGCGTCGGGCTGCACCAGTGCGCGCTTGCGCAGGTCGCCATCGCGGTAGCGTTCGGCGCCCGATGGCGCGCGGTCGACGTGCACCGATGCGTCCACGGCCAGCACCCGCTTTGCACCTAGCGCACGCGCCAGCCGCACCGGCAGCGGCGCGAACCAATCGGCGTCGACATGCGGCTCGCCGCGGATGCGCACCGGCGTGAACTGGCCTTCGATCGCGGCCGAGGCCTGCACCGCCACGCCGGCGTCGCCGGCCGTGAACGCCACCACCGAGTGGTCACGCTGCCGTGTGGCCACGCAGGCCATCGGCACCGGCATGTCCTCGAGCAGGCGCTTGCGCGCGTGGCGGTGCACGAGGTCGGCCACGGGTGCGCCACTGAAGCGCTGGTCGGACCAGATCGCGAGGCGCGCCATGTTGGTGGGCTGCAGGTCAAGTGCCAGCGTTTCGATCTCGGCACCGGGCATGCCCGACGCGCGCAGGCAACCCACCAGTGCGCCGACCGATGCACCGACGATCAGGTCAGGTTTCAGGTTCAGCTCGTCGAGTGCCTTCAACACGCCCACATGAACGAAGCCGCGCGGGCCACCGGAGCTGAACACCCACGCGATCTGGGGCGCGTGCGCCAGCGGCAGTGCGCGCGGCGCTTCCGCGCCATCGTGGTCGGCGTCGGGGGCCAGCGAGCAGCCGGCGACGCTGGCCGCCGCGGCGCAGAGGATGGCGCGGCGACGGCGCATGGTGGCTTCGATTATCCGCGCGCTGGGCGCCGGGGCGCGGATCAGCCGGGCACACCCTCGATGTTGCGCAGGCGTCGGGCCACCGGCATGGTGGGCGAATGCGCGTGCGCCTCGCGCGGCTCGGCCACTGGCCAGCCGAGCAGCATGCAGGCGCGGCGGTAGCGCTCGTGCAGATCGAACACATCGTCGCCGCCCAGATGCATCACCCCATAACGGTGGCTGCCCAGCCACTTGAAGTCGCGCGCGAGGCCGCGACCCTGCTTGGGCATGGCCTGCAGCCAGGCGTCGGGAAAACGATCGAAGAACGAGCGCAGGCGGCTGCGCGCCGGCATGCTCGGCACGGTGGTGGTGTCAAAGCTGCGGAACACGAAACTGGCCGCCGCGCCAGCGCTCGGGCGGCAGTGCATCGCGCGCTGCGGGTGCTCGCCATGCGCCATCGCGATCGAACCGGCGTGGGCATCGATGCCGTCGACGCGCCGGTACAGATCGGCCAACTGCGACGCCAAGCGTGGGTTGAACTCGATCACCTTCAGTGCATCGGTCGCCGCGTCGTAGAAGAACTCCATGTTGAAGAAGCCGTGGCTGAAGCCCACCGCCTTGAGGAAACGCGAGGCCACGTCGAGCGCGCGTTCCTGCACCCGATCGGCGAGCCGGCTCGGGCGCTCGAAGCGCTGGAACGCGCCGGTGCCGGGGTACATCACCGCATCGCAAACCCCGAGCGCACTCACCTCACCGTTGAAAACATGACCATCGAGGTTGTACTGCGGCGCGTCGATCGGCTCCTCGAGCAGCATGCCGTGCGCGCTCGGCACGTCGCCAAGGCGGGCGCGCGCGATCGCATCGAACGGCTCGACCAGGCGATGGATGATCCACTGTTCGAGCGGCCCGAAACGCGTGAGCGCGGTCAACTGCGGACGGTTCGCCACACGCCGCGCCAGCACCGAGAACGCCGCCTTCACCGGCTTGGCGAACGACGGATAACTGAGCCCGTGCGGGATCGGGTCGCCGTAGCGAGCAGCGAGCGGCGCGAACGGCACGTTGGCCTCGGGTGCGACCCGCTGCAACACGTGCCGCGCATAGAGCTTGTGCTGGCACGCGAGCACGGCGGCCACCGGCGTGCCGGGCCAGCCCATGCGCTCGGCCAGCAACGCGGCACCGAGCGCGCCGAACTGCTCGTGGTGCGACACCACCGCGCGCCATCCGCGGTGCCGAGCGCGCGCGGCGAGGTCGTCGACGAAACGCTGCAGGTCGAACGTGGCCAGGCGCAGGTAGCTCGGGAAGGTGAACAGATCGAAGCCGGCGTGATCCACCGGCCAATCGTGCTTCAGTCGAGCGAACGCGGTGGCGTCCCAGTCGTAGCCAAACAGGATCAGCGTGCGGGCATCGGTGGTCACGGTGGGCCTATGTGGTGGTCGTGTTGGGCTCAGCGGTCGGCGTCGTTGAGCGACCAGTCGTAGTCGAGGAACTGCGGCTTGAGCTTGCGGGCCTTCAGCTGCGCCTGCACCGCCGGATCGCTGCTCAGCAGCGGGGCATAACGCGCAAACACGTCTTCGACCTTCTGGAAACCCTGGTGGCCTTTCTCGAAGTCCTCGCGAAACCACTTGAAGATCGAGCTGACTTCGAGCTTGTCGAGACTGGCGCGGTTGCGCGTGGCATCGCCGAGGAAGCGGCGCATGCCGTCCTCGAGTTGCTCTTCGAGCTTGTCGCTGGTGAACGCCTCGGATCGCAGCGCCGGACAGCCGATGCTGGCGCAAACGATCGCCGTGTGGATGCGCGGCTCGTTGTATTTGGGGCGCAACTGCTCGTGCTCGATCCAGTCGAGGTGGCGCTGTTCGCCAAGCAGGGTGAAGAACGGCTTCTTCCACGGCGAGCCGAACAGGGTGACGTCCTTGATCGACTTCAACTTGGGGTACTCGGTGAGCACCAACTCGACGGTGAACGCGTTGTAGGCGTTGATCAGGAACACCATCTGCTGCGGCCGTGTGAAAGCACCGAAAGCAGACGGCGTCACAGCCGACAGATTGGACAGGACCGCCTTCAACGCGGTCCGGTCGCCGGCCATGCCCGCATAGGCGACACGACTTTGCTTTTGGTCGGCCAGCCAGCGCACGTGCTTCTTCAGCAGCCCATCCCAGGCGGCATAGCCATGGTCGAACGCTTGCGCCGACGCGCCCACCACCCACGGCGCGGGCAGCAGCGACAGCAGCAGTTGACGGCGATTCAGTGGCATCGAGCGGGGCACGGCGGTTGTATACGCACCTGACGGTGAGTGGATTCGCTGGCTGCCGACCAATCCCCCGGTGATGTGCCCCCTGTCACGCTGCGACGCATCCTTTCCGGGCCAGGTCCCAAGGCAAACCGGTGCGCAGGATAGCGGCCAACCTGGAGTGGCCCCAAGCAGGATCGCCCGCGCATCCGCGCTTGAGTCGGTTGCGTAGCGAAAAAGTTACGCGCGGTGTGGCCGCACCGCGTCAGCGGCGACATCCGGCGACAGGCCGGATCCTGCCCTTGAGGCGATCAGGGGCGCTGATCGATCGACTTGACGTCGCGGCGCGCGGCGCCCGCGTAGAGCTGGCGCGGGCGGCCGATCTTGTACTCCGGGTCGCCGATCATCTCGTTGAGCTGGGCGATCCAGCCCACCGTGCGTGCCAGGGCGAAGATGGCCGTGAACAGGCCGACCGGGATCCCGATCGCACGCTGCACGATGCCCGAGTAGAAGTCGACGTTCGGGTACAGCTTGCGTGACACGAAGTAGTCATCTTCGAGCGCGATCTTCTCCAGCGCCATCGCCAGCTTGAACAGCGGGTCGTCGTGCAGGCCGAGGGAACCGAGCACTTCGTGGCAGGTCTCGCGCATCAGCTTGGCCCGCGGGTCGTAATTCTTGTAGACGCGGTGACCGAAGCCCATCAGCTTGACGTTGGAATTCTTGTCCTTGACCTGGCGGATGAACTCGCCGATCTTCTCGACGCCACCCTGGCGCTGGATGTCCTCCAGCATGTTGAGCGCCGCCTCATTGGCGCCGCCATGCGCCGGCCCCCACAAGCAGGCCACCCCGGCCGCGATCGCCGCGAACGGATTGGTGCCGGAGCTGCCGCACAGCCGCACGGTGGAGGTGGAGGCGTTCTGCTCGTGATCGGCGTGCAGGATGAAGATGCGGTCGATCGCTCGCACCAGCACGTCGTTGGGCTCGTACTCCTCGCACGGCGTCGCGAACATCATGCGCATGAAGTTCGCCGAGTATGTCAGCGAGTTCTTCGGGTAGATGAACGGCTGGCCGATGCCGTACTTGTAGGCCATCGACACCAGCGTGGGCATCTTGGCAATCAGGCGGATCGCCGAGATGTCGCGGTGCTGCGGATTGTTGATGTCGGTGCTGTCGTGATAGAAGGCCGACAGCGCGCCGACCAGGCCGGTCATCACCGCCATCGG
>DATKJN010000382.1:0-2301 GCA_035543655.1 Burkholderiaceae bacterium
TCGACCCCGATGGGCCCGGTGGGCAACCGATCAGCGTGTTCGAGTCGGGTGCGATCCTCGTCTACCTCGCCGAGAAGACCGGCCGCTTCTGGCCCCAGGAGCCGCGTGCCCGCGTGGCGACGATGGAGTGGCTGATGTTCCAGATGGGGGGCTTCGGTCCAATCCCGGGTCAGGTGCATCACTTCATCGCGCTCGAAGACGAGAACGACCGGCGCTACGGGCTCAAGCGCTACATGGACGAGACGCGGCGCTTGTATTCGGTGATGAACAATCGGCTGGCCGATCACGCGTTCTTCGCCGGCCGCGACATCACCATCGCCGACTTCGCGATCCTCGGCTGGGCCTGGCGCCATCCGCGCCACAAGGTCGATCTCGCCGACTACCCGCACGTGCAGCGCTGGTACCAGCAGGTGATGACGAGGCCGGCCGTGGCACGCGGCTTTGCCGTGGCATTGCGGCGCGGCTGATCCTCACCGAGTGTTCACGATGACGCCTCGCATCCTGTTCTCGCAGCAGCCGGCGCGAGGCTGGCTGCCGTGGGGCCTGTTGGTGCCGCTGCTGGCTTTCGCATTCATGGCCGTGCCATCGATCGGCGTCGCCATGCTGCTCGCTCACTACCGGCTCATGGACGCGCGCGGCCCGGTCGGCGTGGCCGGCGCGATGGCGCTGCTGCTGTCGTCGTTCCCGCTGATCGCGCTGATCACCTGGGCCTGGGTACGCGGCGTCGAGAAGCGCACGTTCGACACCATCGGCCTGGTGCAGCCGGGCGGCGCCGGGCGCTTCGTGCAGGGCCACCTGATCGGCGTGGGCTCGGTGCTGTTGATCGTTGCGCTGATCGCGCTGGCCGGTGGCTACACGGCGAGCGGCGTGCTGCCGGCGGTGTCGTCGCCGGCCGCCCTCGGCGGTGCGCTGCTGCTGTTGCTCGGCTTCGCGGTGCAGTCGAGTGTGGAGGAGATCGTGTTTCGCGGCTGGATGCTGTCGGGCATCGCGCGCAAGCTCAACGTGCCGATCGCCGTGCTGCTCACCTCACTGCTGTTCGGGCTGCTGCACCACAGCCCGAACAACCCGCTGGCGTTCGTGGGCACCTTCATGTTCTCGGTGTTCACCTGCTGCTGGGTGCTGCGCGTGGGGCACGTGTGGGGTGTGATGGGTTGGCACTCGGGCTGGAACTGGCTGCTGTGCACCGGCTTCGAGTTGCCGTTGAGCGGCACCAACCCGATCGCGCCCGCGCTGATCACCAAGCTGAACGATCAAGGCCCGAGGGTGCTCACCGGCGGTGACTACGGGCCGGAGGCGAGCGCGGTGACCCTCGTCGTGCTGGTGGTGGCGAGTGCGCTGCTGGTGGGGTGGCGGCGCGCGCCGAACCCAGCGGGCGTGGCGACGCCCGGCTGAGTTCGGCTGCCGATCGGTCAGACGACCGTCAAGCGGCTTCGCCGGCCGGCGTCATCTTGTGCTCCTTGATCGCCTGCATCGTTTCGCTCTTGCGCTCGACACGCGTCTTGGTGCTCTTGGACATCGCCTTCTGCTGCGAAACGTTGCTCAGGTAGTTGCCCAGGCCGCCGGGCGCGAACTCGCCCTTGCGGCGCGCTTCGATCGTTTCGGCCTTGCGCTGCTCGCGGGTCTTGCTCGACGCGCCCGTCACCTCGGGGCCTTGGGGCAGGCCTTCACCGGCGGGCATCATCTCGCCGGCTTGCATGGCGGCAACGGTTTCTCGCTGCACGTCGGCGCGGGTCATCGCTTGTTGCGCCTGGGCCGGGCCGACCAGCAGAACGGCAGAGACGGCCGCCGCGGCGACGGTGGCCACGAATCGGGTGGTATGCAGAGTGTTCATCGAAATCTCCTGTACGGATCGGCGCGCAACGTGTGCACCGGTGAGCCGAAGATAGGAGCGCCGCGTTTCAGAACCATTGGCGCGGCGTTTCAAACGCAATGTGGACGGGCCACGGGCCGTGTCCGCGAGTCACGCTCGGTTCCGTCTTGTCGGCGCGTGGGCGCGCAAGCGCGCCCGGAGCAGGCGCTGTCCTACAAGCCGTCGCAGCCTCGCCCGACTGCATGCGGGCGACACGCGCGCCACCATGGCGCATGTTGATGCCGTCGGTGCCGGGAGTCGTGCGCGTGATGACCGTGAACGTCCACAAGGGCTACACGGCATTGCGGCGTCGCTTCATGCTGCAGGAGTTGCGCGAGGCGGTGCGCGCGGTGGGCAGCGACTTGGTGTTCCTGCAAGAGGTGTCGGGTGCGACGCCGAGTGCCGCCGGCCTGAACGGCGTCGACCGTGCGCACTACGAATATCTGGCCGAC
>DATKJN010000383.1:0-4940 GCA_035543655.1 Burkholderiaceae bacterium
CGCGCCCGCTACGGGTGCGCCGCGCGGTATTCAGCTCGCTTGGCCCGGTGGGCCAGCACCCTTTCGGCGGCACCCACCAGCCCACGCTTGGCATCGCGCACGGCATCCTGCAGGCGATCGCGCAGCACATGAAGCCGGGCGCGGTGTTTGTGAGCCTTGGTGGTCTTGGACATCGGGAGCTTTCAGTGGGTTGTGTCGTCACAGCGTATACGCCATGCGGCGGCGCTTGTCTGTTGTGCACCCCACGCATCCGCTTCAAAGCTCGAGTTCGGACGAACGCCCAGCGCTAGTTGGGCACAGGCGGCTCTGCCGCCACCTGTGGCACCGCCTGACCCGCCTGCGCGCCGTAAATGAACAACTTGAATGGATTGAACTCCTGGTACTTTTCCATCAGCTTCGCGTAGGCGTGCGCGCGCGGGGCTGCGAGGGTGGGGCTGTCGGGGTGCCGCGCTTGCGCCCACTGGAGCATCGATGCGGCAAGCTCGTGGCGGCCGTCCTTGATCATCCGTTGGGCGGCCTTGGCGATTTGCGCGTCTGAGAGGCCGAGATAGTCGACCAGCGCGGCGCCGTGATCGGCATCGGTCAATGCGTCGAGGCCGTGCAGGCCGTTCTGCCAATAGCCGCTGTGCTGCTGGAACACGCGGTTGATCAGGTTCTCGCGCAGCAGCAGGTAGGTGAGGTGCACTTCCGACGTGCTCGCTTCGAGCGTGGGTGGCATCAGGTTGGCCTGCTGGATCGCGGCGCGCGGCGTGCCGCGCCGCATCGCTGCCCCCACTTCATCGCGCAGCCATTGCAGCTGCGGGCGCAGGTCGATCAACATGGCCGTGGAGCTGAAGTTTCGCGTCAGCGGCTCGTGACCGTGCAGCATCACGTTCGGCTTGAGCGCGTGCACCTGATCGATCGCTGCCAGCAGCCCGTCGACACTGCCCTCGGGCTGGAACGGTGCGCCGAAATACGGCATCAGGATGTCGCCGACGAACAGCACGCCGCTGTCGGGCATGTGCACCAGCAACGCGTCGTCGGTCTCGCCGCCGCGCGTGGGCAACAGGCTGAAGCGCGTGCCGCCGATCACCAGCGGCGTGGCACGGTCGACCGTCACGTCGGGCTTGTAGCTCAGCACGTCTTCGAGGCGAAAGCGCTCGCCGAAGAAGCGGCGCAACCCGGCCGGGTCGGCCATGGCGTCGATGGCGAGCTCGTCTTGGTAGTTGCTGCGGCCGATGAAACGCACGGCCGGATTCAAGCCGCGGAAGTACGAGTGCCCGCCCACGTGGTCCCAGTGCGCATGGGTGACCAACACGGTGGTGAGCGGGGGCAGTGACGGCACGGCCGCCTTCAGCGCCTCGTGGGCCGCGCGCGCCGAGTCGGGCCGTGTGCCGGCATCGATGGCGATCAGCTCGCACCGGTCGGCGGAGATCACGAAGTGGTACTCGGTGAACTCGAAGCCCGACAGCACGTAGACCGAGTCCCTCACCACCTCGCGAATCGCCTGCGGCGCGAACGTGCCGCCCGCCGACGCGTGGATCCCGAACGGCGTGGTGAAGATCGCCGGGCGGCTCTCGGTGGTGTAGCCGCTCAGCGCGAGGTGGCGCGCCGCCTGGGCACCGTCGCCGCGCGCACGGTGCACGTCGGCCAGCTTGGCGTGCACCTCGCGCAGCCAGTCGCGATGCGGCGCGAGCGCCGCGTGGTCGGCGCACCATGACAGGTCGGCGAGTGCCGTGTCGCCTTGCGAAAGAAAGGCGGGCAGCTGTGCGCGGACCACGCCCGACATCCAGCGCGAGACGAACATCTGGCGGCCGGTGCTCAGGCGCTTGGCGTCGTCGAGCAGCGTGACGGTGTCGCGCACCCAGCCGATGCGCTTGAGCAGGAACACGTCGTTGGCGTGGCCTGCACGCAGCGACGCGATGGCCAGCAGGTATTGCGCCTTCTGGTTGTCGCTCAACCGAGGGCCATGGCGCTTCAGGGCGTCTTCGAAGAATGCGATGCCCTCGAGGTGGCGCCCGGCGTTGGCGAACTGGCCCATCAGCAAGAAGTGAAGCTGCGGGTCGGTGGGCGGCCGCCACCGATTCACCTGCTTCAGATAGGCGAGCTCCGGCGATGGGGCGCCGGACTGCGCATGTGGCTCTGGCTGCGCGTGGGCGAACTGCACGCCGTGAACGAGAACCAGGAACAAGAGTGAGAGCAGGCCGGCCCACAGGCCATGCTCGGAAAGGTTGCGGCGCGAGAGGTTCATGGCGGTGTGTCCTTGGCTGTCACTTGCAAAGTGCAAGTGAGTAGCCAAAGAATAGTGACTTGCGAAATGAAAGTCAAACGGCTATGCTCGCGCCGATGGCAAAGAGTTATGACATTCCAGATTGCCCCGTGGCCCTCACGCTCGACCTGATCGGCGAGCGCTGGACCATCCTGCTGCTGCGCGACTTGCTGCTCGAAGGGCCGCGCAAGTTCCAGGACTTTCAGGGCTCGCTGCCCGGCGTGGCACCCAACATCCTGTCGGCGCGGCTCAAGGCCATGGAAGAGAGCGGCCTGATTGGCCGCCAGCTCTACAGCGAGCGACCGCCGCGCGTGGAATACGTGCTCACCGACAAAGGCAAGAGCCTCGGGCCGATCGTGAAGGCGATGCGCGACTGGGGGACGAAGAACCTTTGAGGTGAGGCCGCCCGAGACGCGCTTCGTGCGATCGATTCAACAGCCGGACTGAGGGCGGCGCGTCGGAGCGCTGCTGCTGCCGAAACCCGGCGCGGGCGGCCGCCAGGTGGTCTTGGGCACCACACGCCTGGCCACGCGTGCCAGGACCTGCCTGGCGAGCCTCTCGGAGGACACGGACTGCTCCAGCGGAGCGCGCGACAGCCCCGAGAGCCCGTAGTGGAGGTTCTCGAAGAGTTCACCCGTCGCCGGATAGGCGCTCAGGATGGCCTGCAGCGCCTCGGCGGGAATGTCTTCGGACAGCGCCGCCTGCAGGCGCAGCACCAGGCGTCGATATCCGTCGGCGGTTGCGATGGCCGTACCCGTTTCAACGCACTCCAGCAGGTGTGCAAGGGGGACCACTGTCTCCAGCTTGGTTCGCATCCAACTCGAGCTCATGCCAACTCCAGAAAACTTGCCGTGAGTTGCACGACACCAGTCTTGCGTTCAAGTTGTCGACGTGTCATTGAAGATCAGCGCTCGAACTCGGCGACCAGGCTGCCCGCCCGCGGCGCGTCGTTGCGCAGCCCGTCGGCGTCCGCGACGCACTCGCCGTTGACCCACACCCCACGCACCCCCACCGCATCGGTGTGCAAGCGCGGTGCGCCACCGGGCAGATCGAACACCCGATGGCTGCGCCCCCGCCCCACCGTCGCCGGATCGAACAACAACAAGTCCGCCGCATACCCCTCGCGCAACAACCCGCGCCCCGGCAACCCAAAGATCTCCGCGCTCTGACTGGTCAGGCGCCGCACCGCATCCTGCAGCCGCATCACCCCACGCTCGCGCACCCAGTGCCCCAGCAAGTGCAGCCCGAAGCCCGCGTCGTTGAAGAAGGTGAGGTGCGCGCCGGCGTCCGACAGCGAGATCAGGCTGTGCGGGTGGTTGAGCAGCCGCGCCACCGCGGCCTCGTCGCTGTTGAGCAACTGTGCGGTGAAGATGGTGGCCAGGTCTTCGTCGAGAGCGAGGTCGAGCATCGCATCGAGCGGGTCCTTGCCCAGGCGCTGGGCGATGGCACGCACGCTGCGCTGCTCCAGCTCGCGGTGGCGCGGCTGCGCCACTTCCACCACGTGCACCTTGTCCCACTCGCCGTTGAAGAGTCGGAAGGCCGATGGTTGCGCCAGCTCCTGCCGCACACCGTTGCGAAACGCCAGATTGGCGAGCACGGCGCACAGCGCCTTGCCTTGCTTGCCGAGCGCGGGCTTCCAGCTCGCCAGGCCTTCCACCGGGTAGGGCGAGGCCATGGTGTAGTCCATCGTCAGCGGGCAGCACGACACCTGCCCGATCAGCCGGTGGCCGCGTTGGTTGGCGGCGCTGATCGCGTCGAGGTCGGCGAACACCGCGTCCGGGTTGGTGCCGTTGTGCAGCAGCGCGGCGATCATCACCGGGCGGCGCGAGCGCGCCGCCATCTGCTCGAGCAACGCCACCGGCATCTGCGCGCCCTTGGTCACCATGTACACGCCGCGGCCGCTCTCGCCCATGGCCTCGACGAGTGCCAGGTGCTCTTCGTCGCTGGCCAGGCGCGACGGCATCGGGGCGCCGCCGGCGCCGTTGTGCGCCGGGCTGGTGGAGCTGGCCAGGCCCACCGCGCCGGCGGCCATGGCCTCGCGCACGAGCGTGGCCATCTGCGCGATCTCGTCGGCGGTGGCGGCGCGCTGGTTGGCGGCGGCGCCCATCACGTAGGTGCGCAGCGACGAGTGGCCCACGTACGCAGCGATGTTGATCGCGCAGCCGGTGCGGCGCAGCTGTGCCAGGTATTCGGCAAAGGTCTGAAACTCCCAGCGCACGCCGCGTTGCAGCACCTCGAACGACATGCCCTCCACCTGCGTGAGGTTGCGCATCGTGAGCTCGCGGTCCTGCGGCCGGCACGGCGCGATGGTGAAGCCGCAATTGCCGATCACCGCCGTGGTCACGCCCAGGCTCGGCGACGGCCGTACGCAAGGATCCCAGGTGATCTGCGCGTCGTAGTGCGTGTGGCTGTCGATGATGCCGGGCATCAGCGCGAGGCCGTCGGCGTCGATGACTTGTTTGGCGTCTGCGGGCAGCGAGGGCGCGATGGCACGGATGCGGCCGGCGCCCACGGCGAGGTCGGCGCGGACGGGGTCAGCGCCGCTGCCATCAAAGAGGGTGGCGTGGCGGATCAGGAGGTCGTCCATGGAAGGCGTCCGGTTGGCGGCTGATCGGGGTCACAGCCTACCGCGCATCGCCCGTCGGTCGTGGCAACCCCTATGGCGGCGCGGCGCGGCCGGCGCAGACTGGTC
>DATKJN010000384.1:0-2426 GCA_035543655.1 Burkholderiaceae bacterium
CGGATCGCGAGGGTCCGGCGCTCACGGCAGCCACTCCTGCATCTGCCCGTTGGCCAGCGTGCGTTGCGCCGCGCTCATCGGGCGCATGCCGGCGACGATCTGGCGCACGCGCTCGCGGTCGATTTCGCGTGATTGACTGTACTGGCGCAGCTGGGCGTCGGGGTTGCGCAGCAGGCTCACCAGCCAGGCCGCAGACACCGGGCCCACTTTCGATGCGCTCTTGCCCAGGTACACCTGTGACGCGCGCTCGGCGCCGCACACGCCGTCGCCCCAGGGCGCGAGCGCGAGGTACAACTGCAGGATGCGCGCCTTGCCGAGCGTGCGCTCCATCTCCACCGCATAGAGCAGTTCGCGCAGCTTGCGCGTGGCGCTGCGGTCGTCGCCGGTGATCGTGAGCTTGGCCAGCTGCTGCGTCAGCGTGCTGCCGCCACGCAGCGGCGCGCCGTCGCGCTGGTTGTGCTGCCAGGCGGCCAGCATGGGCTCGATTTCGTAGCCCGGGTGTTCGTAGAAGCGCGCGTCTTCGGCGGCGATCAACGCGCGCGGCAGCCAGCCGGCGAGCACAGAATCGCTGGCCGACGTGCGGCAGGCCGCCGGCAACTGCACATCGAGCAGCCGCTCGCTGCCCAGGCCTGCCACGGTGAAGTCGCGCAGCACCGGCTTGGCTCGCCACGTGCCCTCGGGCCAACGCGCGCTGGCGCTGAACGCGAGCGTGCCGGCCACCTGCACGCTCGCGGCCTCGGGCAGATCGTGACCGAGCACCTGAACCACCGTCGCCATCGCTGTCGGAGCCATCGCCAGCTTCATATCCACGCCGCGCCGATCGAGCTGCGCCGTGAAATCGAGCATCACCTCGTGGCCGTGCTCGGCCAGCGTGAGGGTGCCAGCGAAGCGGCCCGCCCCTTCGTGGCTGGCACGCAGGTGCGCCCGCGCGAACTGCAGCGGCGTCGGACCGAGTGCGGGCACCTGCACGCGGCACGGTGCACACACGGCGCTGAGGTCGTGGCCGTCGCGTTGCAACTGCCAGCGGCCGAAGCGCGTGTGCAGCACACGGCCGTCGAACAGCGGGGCCGCCAAGGGGTGTGCGGCCCAGCGGATCAGCCCCGGCAGGCTCAGCTCGCGCGGCCATGGTCCCAGGTGCACGGTGGTCCTCCATTCATCGGGCGCCGGTTTGAGCGCATGCAGCGCGATGGCAAGCACGGTGGCGACGAACACGATGCCGGCAAAGGCGAGCACCGATGCGGCGAACAGCGCGCGCCGCAGCCCGGTGCGGAATTTCAGGCTCACAGTGCCTCCACGTGGGTCATGGCCCGCCATGGGCCGCTCGACTGGCCGAGCGCCGCGGCCCAGAACCACGACGACGCATCGACGAATCCGCGGCCCTGCGCATCGACGATGCGTTCGCACACGCGCACGCGTTCGCCGTCGCGCTCGGCGATGAAGCAGCGCCACAGCCGCGCATCGGCGTCGCTGCGCAGCTGGTCTTGCTCGATGCGGTAGCCCAGGCCGCGGAAACAGTCGCCTGCCGGGTGCAGCGCTCGCGTCGGCCGCGCCACGTCGCGCAACACCCAAATGTCGCCGCCGGCCTCGAAACGGCCGATGCGCCCCGGAAACTTCTGCGCGAAGCGTTGCTCCACCGCCGTGAGTGCGAGTGGGCGCAGCGCGGAACCATCGATCGCCAACGGCCATTCGTGTGCAGGCAACCGGTGCAGCGCTTCGGCATGGCCGCGGCCAGCGAGCGGCCACATCGCGCAGGCAAGCAGCACCAAGGCCAGCCAACGCGGCCAGTGTTCGGCCGCGTGCATGGCCCATCGGCGATGCCAGCGCGCCGCCTGCATGCTAAGCATGGCGATCCCCTTTGTGTTGCACCATGGCGAACACCGCGCCGCAGACCGCGGCCAGCACGGCAAGCCCGATGGCTTCGTGCCACGCGGGGCCCAGGCCGGCGGACCGCGACTCCAGTGCCACCAGCACGCTGTTGCGCAGCACGTTGCCCAGCAGCACGATCACGCCGACCCATGCGGCGCGGCGCATGAACACGCGCTCGGGCTGGCCGAGCGCGGCGGCGACGCCGCACGCGGTGAAGTACGCGAGCCATGCCATCTGCACGCCCGAGCACGGCGCGTCGACGATCACCCAGCGCCCGTCGACCACCATCGTGACGCCGCTGCGCGCGGCGGCGAATCCGACCAGCTGCAGGCTCCAGGTGCTCAACTGTGCGGTCAACACGCGCAGCGGCCAGCCGAGGTAGAACTGCAGCGTCGCCAGCCACGGCAGCGTCAGCACCACCAGCCCGAGCAGCGGTGTGCTGGCGCGCTCGCGCGGCCACCACGCGAGCAGCGCGCCGCCGAGCGACAGCGCGGCCAGCAACGCGCACAGCAGCGACGGCGCCCCGGCCCACCACGCGCCATTGGCGCCCAGTGCGAGCA
>DATKJN010000385.1:0-3179 GCA_035543655.1 Burkholderiaceae bacterium
CGCGCCAGCTGCACCGACACGCTCAAGCGCCGGGCTCGCGGTGCACCGGTGACACCTTGAACCAGCGCACCGCGCCGCCGCGCGTGAGCATGACGGTGAACGCCAGGCCGCCGACTTCGACCGTTTCGCCGCGCCGCGGCACGCGGTTGTGTTCGTGGGCAACCAGGCCACCGATGGTGTCGAACGCATCCTCCGGCAACTGCACTCCGAGCACCGAGTTGACCGCTGTGATGTCGGCGTCGCCGGCGATGCGCTGCGAGCCGTCGGCCAACGTGTAGATGCCCTGGTCGCCCTGGATCTCGTCGAACTCGTCCTCGATCTCGCCGACGATTTCTTCCAGCACGTCTTCGATCGTGATCAGTCCGGCGGTGTTGCCGAACTCGTCGATCACGATCGCCAAGTGGTTGCGGTTGGAGCGGAAGTCGCGCAGCAGTTCGTTGAGGTTTTTCGACTCCGGCACGAACACCGCGGGCCGCAGCAGCGTGCGCAGGTTGAGCTCGGGCGCGCGCTGCAGCTTGAGCAGGTCTTTGGCCAGCAGGATGCCGATGACGTTTTCGCGCTGGCCCTCGTAGACCGGAAAGCGCGAGTGGCTGGTCTCGATCACCACGGCGAGCAACTCGTCGTAGGGTGCGTCAATGTCCAGCAGGTCCATGCGCGGCGCGGCCACCATGACATCGCCGGCGATCATGTCTGCCATGCGGATCACGCCCTCGAGCATGATGCGCGACTCCGGCGCGATCAGCTCGCGGTTCTCGGCGTCGGCCAACGTCTCGATCAGGTCGGCGCGCGTGTCCGGTCCGGGGGAAAGGAACTCCACCACGCGCTCGAACAGGCTACGCTTGTCGTTGCTCGAGCGGGGGTCGAGCCGCATGGGGCGGCTCTGCTGCGGGTCTGACACGTTGGGTGTCGTGGTTTGTCTTCAGCGCGAGAATACCGCAACCGCACCCGCAGGTAGGCCCGACTTGAAAGCCTCTGCCGGCGCCCCCACATGACCCCGCTCGCACCGGAGCTCCACATGTCCAACGGCTTGATCCCTGCCACCATCCTCACCGGCTTTCTCGGTTCGGGAAAGACCACGTTGCTCAAGCGTGTGTTGACCGAGTCGCACGGCAAGAAGATTGCCGTGATCGAGAACGAGTTCGGCGAGGAGAGCATCGACAACGAGATTCTCGTGGCCGACACCGGTGAGCAGATCATCCAGATGAACAACGGCTGCGTGTGCTGCACCATCCGGGAGGATCTGCGCTCCACATTGGCCACGCTGGCCGAGAAGAAGCGCAAGGGCGAGTTGGACTTCGAGCGCGTGGTGATCGAGACCACCGGGCTGGCCGATCCCGGCCCGGTCGCGCAGACCTTCTTCATGGACGACGAGATCGCCGAAACCTACCTGCTCGACTCGGTGCTGACGCTGGTCGATGCCAAGCATGCCGAGCAGCAACTCGACACGCGTCTCGAGGCGCGCCGGCAAATCGGCTTTGCCGACCAGATCTTCATCAGCAAAACCGATCTGGTCGATGCCGCCGAGGTCGATGCGTTGGTGCACCGAATCAAGCACATGAACCCCCGCGCGCCGCAGTCCAAGGTGCACTTCGGCGAAGTGCCGATCGCCAAAGTCTTCGACCTCCGCGGGTTCAACCTGAACGCCAAGCTGGAGATCGACCCGGAGTTCCTGAGTGACGACGGCCACGACCACCACGATCATGATCACGACCATGACCACGAACACGATAAGCACTGCGACCATCCGCATCACCACCACCACGATGACGACGTGAAGTCCTTCGTGTTTCGCAGCGACAAGCCGTTCGCGGCCGCCAAGCTGGAAGATTTCCTCGGCTCGATCGTGCAGGTGTATGGGCCGAAGATGCTGCGCTACAAGGGCGTGCTTTACATGAAGGGCAGCGAGCGCAAGGTCGTGTTTCAGGGTGTGCACCAACTGATGGGCAGCGACCTGGGGCCCAAGTGGAGCCCCGGCGAAAAGAAGGGCAGCAAGATGGTTTTCATCGGCATCGACCTGCCGCGAGAAATCCTCGAACAAGGGCTGAATGCCTGCTTGGTGTAGCGGCGTTTGCTCGCCGCGGTACGCGGTTGCGCAGAGCAAAGCTGCCGATCTGGTGCGGCCCGGCGCCGGCGGAGCTAGACCGGATTTCACGCCCCCTTGAGGTGGCTACAATCCGCGCGCCCAAATCGAGGCGGGAAACCTCCTTTCGCGCAGCGGAAGCGGGTATAACGGCTCCCCGCCAGGAGTGATGTCGACGTGAGCAAGAGCCCGGCCAAGAAGGCGCCCGCCCGCAGCAAAGCAGCGGCCGGAAAGGCTGCGCCGCGCAAGCCTGCAGCCAAGCCCAAGGCCCCTGCCAAACCGGCAAAAGCCGCCAAGTCGACGAAATCGGCGGGCAAGCCAGCGGCCAAGGCCGCGAAGGCACCGACCAAAGCGCCGGCAAAGACCACCGCAAAAGCCGGAACCAAACCGGCCGCAGCCAAGACCAAGCACGTCGCTCCCCCCCCAGCCAAGGAGTCCAAGAGCGCACCCGCCCGAGGCCCCATCGACAGCAAACCCTCAGCCCCGAAGCCGCTCAGCACCGCTGGCGCGCCGATCGGGGTCACGAGCCCGAAACCCGTTTCACCCGCGCCCCTCCCGGCCCCGAGCACCTTGCCCAAGTCCACAGACAAAGCGCTGGCCAGTCCCGCAGCCGCCGCAGCGGCAGCCGCCAGCACCCGTTTCACCGAGCGTTTCGCACCACCGCGGCCGCCGCAGCGTGTGCTGCCCGAACACGTCGAGCCGGTGCGCCCGACCGTCAAGGCCGACCCGCGCCTGGCCAATGCCTGGAAGAACAAGGCCGGCCGTGACCTCACCGAAGACGAGCTGTTGGCAATGCCCGATGGCGAGTACATGAACGACAAGCAGCTCGAGTTCTTCCGCACTCGCCTGCAGTCCTTGAAGGACGATCTGCTGTCCAACGCCGGTGAAACGACTGAGCACCTGCGTGAAGACACGTCGATCGTGCCCGACCCGGCCGACCGCGCCACCATCGAAGAAGAGCACGCGCTGGAACTGCGCACTCGCGACCGTGAGCGCAAGCTGCTGAAGAAGATCACGCAATCGCTGTCACGCATCGAGGCCGGCGACTACGGCTATTGCGACGAGACGGGCGAGCCCATCGGCCTAGGCCGGCTGCTGG
>DATKJN010000386.1:0-6099 GCA_035543655.1 Burkholderiaceae bacterium
CTTCGGTCCGTTCGAGTTCGACCTTTCCTTGCGCCGCTTGATGAAGAATGGCGAGCAGATCGCGCTGACCACCGGCGAGTTTTCGATGCTCAAGGCGCTGGTGCGCCACCCACGGCAGCCGTTGTCGCGCGACAAGCTGGCACAGCTGGCGCGCGGCCGCGAGTTCGAGCCGTTCGACCGCAGCCTCGACGTGCAGATCAGCCGCCTGCGCAAGATGATCGAGAGCGACCCCTCGCAGCCGCGCTACATCCAGACCGTCTGGGGCGTGGGCTACGTGTTCGTGCCGGACGGCGCGAACTGAACCGCCGCGGCCGTTGCGCCGCGTTGCCAGCCTGACACAGCACACGACCGGCCGAACGCGCCGGTCGTGTATCTTCCGCGCACGCCAAACGCGCCCTACCCGACGAAATGACCCGTTCGCAAGGTGTCGCCCTCAGCCTGTTCTGGCGCACCTTCGTGCTGCTCGCGATCCTGCTGGGCAGCGGCATCATGGCCTGGGTGTGGACGCTGCGCTCGCTCGAGTTCGAGCCGCGCGCGGTGGCCGCGTCGCAGCAGATCGCCAGCCTGGTGAACCTGGCACGCGCCGCGCTGCGCACGTCCGACGCAATCAACCGCGTGGCGATGGTCAAAACGCTGTCGGCGCAGGAGGCGATCCGCATCGCGCCGCACGAGCCCAGCGACAAGTGGGAGCCGTTCGAAGAGGACCGATTCACGCGCGTGGTGGCGGGCGAACTGCACAACCGCCTCGGGATGGAGACGATCGTGGCGCGCAGCGTCAATGGCCAGCCGGGGCTGTGGGTCGGCTTCAACATCGAAAAAGACAGCTGGTGGCTGCAGACCGAACTGGGCCGCGTGCGTGCGCTGACCGGGCCCACGTGGTTCGTCTGGGTCGGCATCGCGCTGCTGGCGACCATCTTTGGCTCGGTGGCGATCGCGCGGCTGATCAACCAGCCGCTGCGCGAGCTGAGCTTCGCCGCCAGCCGAATTCGCGAGGGTGAGTTCGATTCGCGGCTCGACGAGAACACCATGACCAGCGAGATCCGCGAGGTCAACATGGGCTTCAACCGAATGGCCCGAGAGCTGGCCAAGGTGGAAGAAGACCGCGCGGTGATGCTGGCCGGCATCAGCCACGACCTGCGCACGCCGCTGGCACGGCTGCGGCTCGAGGCCGAGATGAGCGTGCACGATGAAGAGGCTCAGCAGAACATGGCGCTCGACATCGATCAGCTCGACGCCATCATCGACAAGTTCATGGACTATGCGCGACCGGGCGACACCAAGCTCAAGCCGGTCAATCTGGCGCAAGTGGTCGAACGCGAGATGCAAGGCTTCCGCGACCCGAGCACGATCCGCATCCAGCACCGGGTGGCGATCGACATCGCGGTGCTGGCCGACGACATCGAACTCGGCCGCGTGTTCGCCAACCTGTTCGAGAACGCGCGCCGCTACGGCCGCTCGAACGACACCGGCATCGCGGTGGTGCACGTGACCTATGCGCGCACCGGGCCGTGGGTGATCGTCAGCGTGCGCGACCATGGCTCCGGCGTGGCGCCGGAGAAAATGCACCAGCTCACGACGCCGTTCTTCCGCGGCGACGCCGCACGCACCGCGGCCACCGGCGCCGGTCTGGGGCTGGCGATCGTGGAGAAGGCGCTGGCCCGCATGGGCGGCGCACTGGAGCTCGACAATGCCGCCGATGGCGGCCTGGTGGCCCACATCCGCCTGAAACGCGCGCCCTGAGCGTGGCCGGGCCCGAGCGCCAGTCGCCTATGCGCCGGCTCGCTGCAGCAGGCACACCGCACGCGCTTCGATCGCGCGGCCTTCGCCCACCGGCCCCATCTTCTCGGCCGTCTTGGCCTTCACGCTGACGCACGACAGCTCGAGCTGCAAGGCCTCGGCGATGCGAGCACGCATGGCATCGATGTGGGCGCTGAGCTTCGGTGCCTGCGCGACGATGGTCGAGTCGACGTTGACGATCTGGTAGCCCGCGGCGCGCACGCGCTTGGCCGCCTCGACCGTCAGCGCAACCGAGTCGGCGCCCTTGAATGCCGCATCGGTGTCGGGAAAGTGTCTGCCGATGTCGCCGAGCGCGGCGGCGCCGAACAACGCGTCGATGATGGCATGCAGCAGCGCATCGCCATCCGAGTGCGCCAGCAGACCGTGGCTGTGCGGGATCGTCACCCCGCCCAGGATCAACGGCCGCCCCGCGACCAGCGCGTGCACGTCCCAGCCTTCGCCCATTCGCAGCGCCGTTGCTTGCATCGATGTGTCTCCAGGGCGCGCCGAGCGCAGCAGCGCCTCGGCCCGCGCAAAGTCCTCCGGCCAGGTGATCTTGATGTTGGCCGCATCGCCCATCACCAGCTTGGGCCGCTCGCCGGTCGCCTCGATCGCGCTGGCATCGTCGGTGACCGCGTCGCCGGCCGATGCCAGCGCATCGCGCAGCGCGCCGAGGCGAAACATCTGCGGTGTCTGCGCCGCCCACTTGCCGCGCCGGTCCACCGTGGCGGCGGCTCGCCCACCCTCTTCGCCCTTCAACGTGTCGGCCACCGGCAGCGCCAGCAAGCCACCGACCGCATCGTCGAGGCATGCGTCGATCAGACGGTCGACCCACTCCGGGCGCAGCAGCGCGCGCGCCGCATCGTGCACCAGCACCCAGTCGGCGTCGGCCGCACCCTGCTCGCGCAGCGCGTTCAAGCCATTGGCCACGGTGGCGGCGCGCGTGCGGCCCCCGTTGCGCACCACCCAGCTGTGCGGGCCGGCGAAGCCGGGCACCTCGCGCTCGAAGCTGCGATCGTCCGGCGCCAGCATCACCATCACACCGTGCAGGCGTGGCACCTGCTTGAGCGCGGTGAGCGTGTGGCCCACCAGTGCCTGGCCCGCGAGCTGCACGTATTGCTTGGGGCCTTGCGTGCAGGCGCGCACGCCGCTGCCCGCACACGGGACCAGCGCAAACAGCCGAGGCCCGCGTGAGGTTGCTGAGGCATCCATTGCATCGATTCTAGAATCCACCGCGAGCGATGCTCCGGTGCGCACGGTGGACCCCCGGCCAACGTCCCAGGGGAATCGCGACCCATCACCTCCATGCAACTGCCCCGCATCGCCCCTGGCAAACGTTTTGCGCTGCCTTTGCCGCCCGGCTCGGCCGATGCGCTGCTGCTGGCGCAGCTGGCCAACGCGCACAAGTCCGACTCGCGCTGCACCGCGGTGCTGGCCGCCGATCCGGCCGACGCGCAGCGCCTGGCCGACGAGCTGTTGTTCTTCGCGCCCGATCTGCGCGTGGCCGTGTTCCCCGATTGGGAGACGCTGCCGTACGACACCTTCTCTCCGCACCAGGACCTGGTGTCCGAGCGCCTCGCCACGTTGTGGCGCCTGCTGCAGCGCGACCTCGACGTGGTGCTGCTGCCAGCCACCACCGCGCTGACGCGCCTCGCGCCGACCCGCTTCCTTGCGGCAACCACGTTCAACTTCAAGCAGGGCACGCGTCTCGATGAGTCTGCGCTGAAGGCCCAGCTCACGCTGGCCGGGTACAGCCACGTGAGCCAGGTCGTGTCACCGGGCGAATACGCCGTGCGTGGCGGCTTGATCGACCTCTATCCGATGGGCTCGCTGGTGCCGTACCGGGTGGACCTGTTCGACGATCAGGTCGATTCGATTCGCACCTTCGATCCCGACACGCAACGCAGCCTCTACCCGGTGCCCGAGGTGCGCCTGCTGCCGGGCCGCGAGTTCGCGCTCGACGAAGAGGCGCGCGCGGGCTTCCGCTCACGATGGCGCGAGCGCATCGAGGGCGACCCCACGCGCTCGCGCATCTACAAGGACATCGCGCAGGGCATCGCCGGCGCCGGCATCGAGTACTACCTGCCGCTGTTCTTCGACCACACGGCAACGATCTTCGACTACCTCGGGGGCGGTACCGCCGGGCCGCCCCAAGGTTCCGCGCTCCCCTCGGGGGAAGGCGACCGCGCGGCGGACGCCAAGGGGCACCGGGTCCCGGCCGCGCTGGTGTTGCACGGCGACCTCGACGCCGCGATCGGCCGCTTCTGGGCCGACACCCGCGAGCGCCACCGCTTCCTGCAGCACGACCCCGAGCGGCCGATCCTGCCGCCGGAGGCGATCTTCTTGCGTGCCGACGAGTTCTTTTCGCTC
This sequence comes from Burkholderiaceae bacterium, assembly GCA_035543655.1. Classification (GTDB taxonomy): domain Bacteria; phylum Pseudomonadota; class Gammaproteobacteria; order Burkholderiales; family Burkholderiaceae_C; genus JAEUPI01. The sequence goes on from DATKJN010000386.1 coordinate 4,147, forward strand.
ACCGGCGCGCATGCCACCCTGGCGCTGCGCCCGCCGACGGGCGCCGACGCTGCAACCGCCCATCCGTGGGCGGCAGCGGCGCCCGACGTCAGCGTGGAGCGCGGTTCGCAGGAGCCGCTCGCCGCGCTCGGCGGCCTGATCGACTCGCAAACCACCCGGGTGCTGCTGATCGCCGAGAGCGAAGGCCGGCGCGAAAGCCTGCTCGAGCTGCTGCGAGACCACCGCATCCACGTGCCGAGCGTGTCGGCGCTGGCCGAGTTCGAAGGCAACGACGAACCGGTCGCGATTGCAGCCACGCCGCTGGCGCGCGGCTTCGTGTGGAAACGCGACGACGCGGCGTCGATCACGTTCATCACCGAAACGGAACTCTTCGCCGCCACACCAGCGTTGCGTCGGCGCCGCCGCCAGGAGGCAGTGAGCGACGTCGAGGCGTTGATCAAGGACTTGTCCGAGTTGCAGGTCGGCGATCCGGTGGTGCACACCAACCACGGCATCGGGCGCTACCGCGGCCTGGTGAACCTCGACCTCGGCGGTGAAGGCGCCAGCGAATTCCTGCATCTCGGCTACGCCGACGACGCCACGCTGTACGTGCCGGTGGCTCATCTGCACCTGATCAGCCGCTACACCGGCGTCGATGCATCCGAAGCGCCACTGCACAGGCTCGGCTCCGGCCAGTGGGACAAGGCCAAGCGCAAGGCCGCCGAACAAGTGCGCGACACCGCGGCCGAGCTGCTCAACCTCTATGCGCGCCGCGCCGCACGCGAAGGCCACGCGCACCGTTTCTCGGCGCACGACTACGAGGCGTTCGCGGCTGGCTTCGGTTTCGAGGAGACGCCCGACCAACGCGCTGCGATCCATGCGGTGATCCAGGACATGATCAGCCCGAAGCCGATGGACCGGCTGGTGTGCGGCGATGTCGGCTTCGGCAAGACCGAGGTCGCGCTGCGTGCCGCGTTCATCGCCGTGCTGGGCGGCAAGCAGGTGGCGCTGCTGGCGCCGACCACGCTGCTGGCAGAGCAGCATTTCCAGACCATCAGCGACCGTTTCGGCAAGTGGCCGGTCAAGGTGGCCGAGCTGTCGCGCTTTCGCACCGGCAAGGAGACCAGCGCCGCGCTCGCCGGCCTGACCGATGGCAGCATCGACATCGTGGTCGGCACGCACAAGCTGCTCAGCAAGGACGTGTTGTTCAAGCGCCTGGGCCTGTTGGTGATCGACGAGGAGCACCGCTTCGGCGTGCGCCACAAGGAGGCCATCAAGGCGATGCGCTCCGAGGTCGACGTGCTCACGCTCACCGCCACGCCGATTCCACGCACGCTGGGCATGGCACTCGAAGGCCTGCGCGACCTGAGCGTGATCGCCACCGCGCCGCAGCGCCGGCTGGCGATCAAGACCTTCGTGCGCAACGAAGGTAACAGCATCATCCGCGAGGCCGTGTTGCGCGAATTGAAGCGCGGCGGCCAGGTGTACTTCCTGCACAACGAGGTGGAGTCGATCCAGCAGCGCCGCAAGCACCTCGAAGAGCTGGTGCCCGAAGCGCGCATCGCGGTGGCGCACGGCCAGATGCCCGAGCGCGAGCTCGAGCAGGTGATGCGCGACTTCGTGGCCCAGCGCTTCAACCTGCTGCTGTGCTCGACCATCATCGAGACCGGCATCGACGTGGCCAGCGCCAACACCATCGTGATCAGCCGCGCCGACAAGTTCGGCCTGGCGCAGTTGCACCAGTTGCGCGGCCGCGTCGGCCGCTCGCACCACCAAGCCTATGCCTACCTGATGGTGCCCGACGTGCGTTCGCTCACCAAGCAGGCGCAGGCCCGGCTCGATGCGATTCAGAGCATGGAAGAGCTGGGCTCGGGCTTCTACCTGGCGATGCACGACCTCGAGATCCGCGGCGCCGGCGAGATGCTGGGCGAGAACCAGAGCGGCAACATGCAGGAGGTGGGCTTCCAGCTGTAC
>DATKJN010000387.1:0-5945 GCA_035543655.1 Burkholderiaceae bacterium
CGCGCACGCCGCGATGTACGAGTGGAACTACCAGCGCCAACTGCTGGCGATCAAGCTGCTCGAACACGACGAGCGCGGCCTGCAGCAAAAAGAGCAGGACATCTTCTCCGAGCGCTACCTGCTGAAGCGCCCGCTGCTCGAAGCCATCAGCGGCGATTCGCCCCCGGTGCTGCTGATCGACGAGATCGACCGCGCCGACGAGGCCTTCGAGGCCTACCTGCTGGAGCTGCTGTCGGAGTGGCAGCTGTCGATCCCCGAGCTCGGCACCGTGCGCGCGACGCATCGGCCGATGGTGGTGATCACCTCCAACGGCACGCGCGAGCTGTCCGACGCGCTGCGCCGGCGCTGCCTGTACCAATACATCGACTACCCCGACCACGACAAGGAGCTCGCGATCGTCCGCAAGAAGGCGCCCGAGATCGCACCCGCGCTGGCGCAGCAGATCGTGGTCTTCGTGCAGGCGGTGCGCAGGATCGACCTGCAGAAGAAGCCGGGCATCGCCGAGACGCTCGATTGGGCCGCGGCGCTGCTGCGTTTGAACGTGTCGTCGATCGACGTGAACGGCGTCGAGCGGATCCTCGACACGCTGAGCGCCTTGATCAAGACGCGCGACGACCGCGCCGCGTTTCCGCGCGAGGTGGTGGCGCGACTGGCGGCGGCGTGTTGAGTGACCGTCTCCACGCGGGTCGCTTCGCGACTGCGCCACCCCCCGAGGGGGCCGGCACCATCGGCACGCGCGTGGCCGAGCGCCTCGCGGGCTTTCCCGCGTTTCTGCGTGCCAACGGCTTCGCGGTGGGTGCCGATGCAGTGCCGACCTTGCGCACCGCACAGCACGGCGGTGTGCTGCAGTCCGACCTGTTGCGCTGGAGCCTGCAGGCGCTGTTGTGCGGGCGTGCCGACGAGTGGCGGCGCTTCGACGACTTGTTCGACGCCTGGTTCCTGCCGGCCAACCGCTGGCAGCAGCCGGTGGCGCGCGATGCGCAGCGCAGGCCGAGCGGCCTGCAGGCGGACACGGCGGGTGACGATGCATCGACCGTCACCGACGATCACGACGCCGCCCGCCCGCCGCATGTCGCCAGCCGCGAACAAGCGCTGGGTTCGGCCGACTTCCGCACGCTGACCGCGCGCGAACACACCATCGACATCGAAGCGCTGATGCGCCAGTTCGCACGCCGCATCCGGCAGATGCAGCTGCGCCGCACGCGCCGATCCGATCGCGGCCGCCGCCTCGACCTGCCGGCCACCATCCGGCGCAGCGTGGCCAGCGGCGGCACGCCGGTCCACCTGGCGTGGCGGCAGCGCCGTCGCGTGCAGCCGCGCCTGGTGCTGCTGATCGACGTCAGCCGCTCGATGTCGCAGACGAGCTTTTTCTACCTGCGTCTGGCGCGTGCGCTCGCCGCCGAACGCAGCGACGTGCACAGCTTCATCTTTCACACCCACACCACCGCGGTGTCGCGCGCATTGCACGACCCCGACCCGTGGCGCGCGCAGGAACAGCTGCACTTCATCGCGCAAGGCTTCGGCGGTGGCACGCGCATCGGCGACAGCCTTGTTGGCTTCAACCGCGAGCATGCCGCGCGTCTGCTGCACTCGCGCACCGCGGTGCTGATCTTCAGCGATGGCTACGACACCGGCGAGCCAGCGCGTCTGTCCGATGCGTTGGCCGAGTTGCAGCGCCGCGCGCGGCGCGTGGTGTGGATCCACCCGCTGCTCGACGACCCGGGCTTCGCGCCGGTATCGATCGGCATGCAGGCCGCGCTGCCGCACATCGATCTGCTGTTGCCGGGCGGCAGCTTGCGCGCGCTGCGCGACGCACTGCCGCGCGTCATCGACGCGCTGCGTTGAAGGGGAAAGCGCCATGGGTTGCCTGCTCAAGGCCAATGGCCTGTACAGCCGCACGACAATCGGCGCGGTGCTGCTCGCCGCGGGCGCGGGGTCGCGGCTGGGCCACCGGCCGAAAGCGCTGCTCGAGCTCGGTGGCGTGCCGCTGATCGTGCGCCTGTGCGTCGCGCTGTCGGGTGCCGGCGTCGACGAACTGGTGGTGGTGCTCGGCCACCATGCCGATGCGATCGAACCGGTGGTCGCGCCCTTCCCGATCACGATCGTGCGCAACCCCGAGCCCGATCGGGGCCAGCACACCTCGGTGCGGCTCGGGCTGCAGGCGTTGTCGCCGCGGCTCGATGCGGTGATCGTGGCGCTGGCCGATCAGCCGCTGATCGGCGAGGCCGACATCGTGGCGCTGATCGGCGCCTTCAAGAAGCGTGGCGACGCCGCGATGGTGGTGCCGCGCGTCACCGCCGACGGTGAGACACGCCCGGGCAACCCGGTGATCTTCGATGCCGCGTTGCGCGACGAGTGGCTGGCCGGTGCATCCGATGCCGCGTGCCGCAAGTGGCGCGCATCGCATCCTGAGCGCGTGCGCTGGTTCGACACCGACAACCGGCGTTATGCGCTGGACGTCGACACGCCCGACGATCTGGCGCACTTCGCGGCCCGCACCGGGCACACGCTGCAGTGGCCGGCGCCCTTCGCCCACGAGATGGCCAAGTGAATGACGCGACGCCTGCACGTGCGCCGCTGCGCCTGAACGCGGCGCGCGCGTGCGCGTGGGCGCTGCTGATCGCCGGCTGGATCGGCATCGGCAGCTTCGCGATGGCGCTTGCGCCCGGCGTCGCGGGCGGCTTCGCGCTGGTGGCGGCGTGGTTGCTCGCGCTCGGCGCGGCCGCTGCGCTGGCCACCGGTGGGGCGTGGCCGCCGCTGGCGCGCGCCGCCATGCTGATCGTCTGCGCAACCGTCACCGCCCTGGCGTTGTGGAGCACCGTGCATGGCGGCGGGGTCGCTGCGCTGTGGATCGCACTGCTCGGCTGGGCTGCGCTCACTGCGTCGGCTTCCGGCGTCGTGCGCGGACTGCGGCTCGCGCAACGCCTGCCGCCCGCGCCGCCGATCGCCGCAGCCTCCGCCGGCGCGCTGGTGGCGGGCCTGGTGCTCGGCGACGTGGGCGATGGCATCACGCTGGCGCTGCGCCTGGGCATCTTTGTCATCGTGATCGCGATCTTGCTGGTCGCGCTGCAGCGCGATGCACCCGCTCAGCCGCGCGCACCCGGTTGCCGCGCCGGTCTGTTCGACTGCTCACTGCCCGCGTGGCCGGCCGGCGCCTGGCGCGACGCGCTGCAGTGGCCCACCTTGTTGGCCGGCCTGGCGATGCTGCCGATGATGGCCGCGCTGCCCTGGATGGCCGCGTGGTGCCGGGCGCAATCGGTGCCGCCGCAGGCGATGGTGCTGCTGCACATGGCCGCGATGTTCGGCCCGGTGTGGCTGCTGCGCGGCTCGATTGGCGCCTGGTCGACTCGACAGCTGTCGGGCGTGTGCGCCGCATTGCTGGCACTGGGCGCCGCACTCGCGATGTGGGCGCCGGCGCCGCACGATCTGTTGGGACTCGCGCTCGCGCACGGCGCCGCGTGGGGTCTGGCGTGGGGCGGGCAATTGTGGGCGCCGGCGCGGCGCGGGGAACGGGGCACGTCGCCGTTGCGCGCGGCCGCCGGGTATGCGCTGTTGACGCTGGCCTTCGGTGTGGTGGTGGAGCGCTTCGGCATCGCCGGCGTGGCCGCGGTGCACGGCACGCTCGGCGCCGCGGCGCTCGCGGCATGGACCGTCATTGCGGCTCGGCCCAGGGCCACTCCGAACTCAAGCCAGCCCTGGCGGAGCGGCGAACAAAACGAGCGTGGGGGCTAAAAGGTAGGCCAGGGCCTTTGCGGCGGGCGCATCTGCTCGTAGGCCCGCGCCACCTGCAGCACGCCCAGATCATCATGCCGTTGGCCGATGATCTGCAGGCCGATCGGCAATCCCGTCGACGTGTAGCCGCAGTTGATCGACGCAGCCGGCTGCTCGCTCATGTTGTACGGCAGCGTGAAGGCGATGTGCTCGAGCGGCCGCTTCGGGTCGTTGGTCGGACCCGCCCACTCGGCGGCATAGGTCGGCACCGGGCTCACCGGTGACAGCACGAAGTCGTAAGGCTGGCAGGCGGCGATCGCGGCCTCGCGCATCGCACCCATCTGGCTGTAGCCGTCGAACACCTCGGGCGCGGTGAGCCGCGCACCCGGTTCGACCCAGGCGCGGATGTACGGCAGCACCTTGTCGCGCCGCTCGGCCGGCAGCGCCTGCATGTCGAGCCAGCTGCGCATGCGCCAGAAGCGGTCCATGCCGTCGATGTGCGCGCGCGTGGAGAACGCCGCCATCGGCTCGACGATGGCCCCGGCGGCCTCGAACGCCTTCGCCGCGGCCACGACGGCGTCGCGCACCTCGGGCTCGACCGCGAGACCCCAGCCGGCGTCGAGGTGCAATCCGAGCTTCAGCCCTTTGACCTCGCGTTGCAGTCGTGTCCACTCGATGGCCTGGTAAGGCAGGCTCATGGTGTCGCGCCAGTCGGGCTTGCTGAGTTCGGCCATCAGCAGCGCCGCATCGATCACCGTGCGCGTCATCGGGCCGGCCACACGGCCGGCATACGGCGGCTTGATCGGGATGCGGCCCAGGCTAGGCTTCAAGCCGAACACGCCGCACCAGCCGGCCGGCAAGCGGATCGAGCCACCGATGTCGGTGCCCACGTGCAGCGGCCCGTAGCCGGCGGCCGACGCGGCGCCCGCACCGGCGCTCGAGCCCCCCGGGTTCATGCGCAGGTCCCACGGGTTGCGCGCCAGCTTGTGAAAGCTCGACAGGCCCGACGACAACATGCCGAAGTCGGGCATCGTGGTCTTGGCCAGCAGCACTGCGCCCGCCTCGCGCCAGCGCGCCGCTGGCGGCGCGTCTTCGGCGGCCGGGGTCAGCAGCGACGCCGCGGTGCCCACTGGCACCGGCGTGCCCTTGGAGGCGATGTTCTCCTTCAGCGTGCCCGGCACGCCATCGAGGGCCGACAACGGCTGGCCGTCGGCCCAGCGCGCCTCGCTCGCGCGCGCCTGGCTGAGCGCGGCGTCGGGGTCGTAGGCATACAGCGCCTGCAGCTTCGGCTCGCAGCGCTCGATGTGCGCGATGACGGCGCGCACCACCTCCACCGGCGATGCCTTTCGCGCGCGATACAGCGCGGCGAGCTCGCTCGCGTCGAGTTGGTGCAGATCAGCCACGAAGCGCGGGCCTCACTGCCACGACACCGCGGCCATGTCGTTGGCCGCGACCGGCGAACTGGCCCACAAGCCCTTCAGGCCCTTCTTCGACACCGCCACCTGCGCCGGGTTGAAGATGTAGGCGTTGACCGAGTCGGTGGTCAGCATCTTCTGCAGCTCGCCGAACAAGCGCGTGCGCTCCTTCGGGTTGCCCTCCGCCGCGTGCTTGGAGGCCAGATCGCGAAATGCCTTGCTGTCGTAGCCCCAGTAGTACGACGTGTTGGCGTACTGCATGTAGTCCAGCGGCTCGACGTGGTTGATGATCGTGAGGTCGAAGTTGCCCTTGAAGGTGCCGCCGAGCCATTGGGCCCATTCGACGTTCTCGATCTTGGCCACCACGCCGACCTTGGCCAGCATCGCGGCCACCGCCTCGCCACCCTTGCGCGCGTACTGCGGCGGTGGCAGCGTCAGCGTGACGTTGAGCGGCGTGGCCACGCCGGCTTCCTTCAGCAGCGCTTTGGCCTTCTCGGGGTCGTAGGGGTACGCGCCGGTGAGGTCGACATAGCCCGCATCGGTGGGCGCGAAGTGGCTGCCGATCGGCTTGGCCAGCCCTTCGAGCACGCCGTCGATGAACGCCTTGCGGTCGATCGCGTGCATCAGCGCGCGGCGCACGCGCACATCGTCGAAAGGCTTCTTCTTGTTGTTGATCGTCATGATGCCCTTGCCGGGCGTGGCTCCGATCTCGACCACGAGGCGCTTGTCGGCCTGCAACTGCTTCAACGCCTGCGGCGCATCGAGGCGCGGCACGCCGTCGATGTCGCCGGCCAGCAGCCCGGCCACGCGCGCGGCCGG
>DATKJN010000388.1:0-6201 GCA_035543655.1 Burkholderiaceae bacterium
CGCCGATGCCGCCCCATCCCCAGGCACCCGCCAAGCCCGCCGTACCGCCGGCCGGCACGGTGTCGTGGTCGAACGCGCGTCCGGTGGTGATCGTCGCCGGCGACCCGGCGCAGCAGCTGGTGGCCGCAGGTGGAGCGCCAGCGGGCGCGCGCCACATCGACGTGCAGGTGCTGCGCGATGGCGATGCGCCACATGGCGTGCCGCCGATGCCCGATCCGCTGCTGCTGCCGCCGGCGCTGGCGCATCGGCTGCCGGCGTTCGCAGCGCGCGGGCCGGGCGTGTTGACCCCGCTGGGCAGCCAGTCGATCGAGGGCTTGAGGGTGAACGGTGAGCGCACCACCTGGACCATCGAGCCGGGCCGGCTCGGCAACGAGAAGCCGATCGTGATCACGCGCGAGGTCTGGACTTCGCCGGAATTGCTGCTCACGGTGCAGTCACGCGATGCCGACCCGCGCAGCGGCGAGACGCACTACCGGCTCGTCAACGTGAAACGCGGCGAACCCGAGGCCGCGTTGATGAAGCCGCCGCCGGACTACGAGCAGCGCCGCGGCGGCAGCCCGCGGCCGCCGACGCCACCCGTCGGCGCGTCGGGCCGCGGCTGAGCGTGGCCGTCGGCTGAGCGCACGTGCCGGCAGCAAAGGCTGGCCGGCACGAAAGCCTGTGCTCACTGCGCTACTTGAAGCACGAAGCCAAGCAGCGCGATCGCCATCGTCACGCACAACACCAGCGTGAGCAGCGTCAGTCCGGCGCGGTCGTCTTCGGCGAGGTGAAGCACCGGGTCGTTGGCCGGTTCGATCGGGAACACCGGCGCCGAACCGGGCTGCCAGCGGGTCTGCACCCGTGCCAGCGGCATCGGTGGCAGCGTGCCACCCATCACCAAGGGCTTGGGCACGGGCGCACGGTCCACCGGCATCAGCACGGGCCAAGGGCGCAGTGGCCGTTGACGGGTCGTGCCCGCGGGCGCGCTTTGGGTCTGCAGGGACGTCGTCATGATCGGTTCCTCCGGGTTCCGCCGAACAGCAGCGGGTTGGAGGCATTGCACCGGAGTGCGCGTCGCATTGCGACGCAACCCTGCAACAGGTTGGATGTTCAAAAGTAGACGATCGGCAGACGATCTGCCGGTGCGGCGGGCCCGGCCTCCCCACGATGGGGGTGCGCGCGACACGCCAGGCGTCGCGCGCGCGGGCCGAAGCCCTGCGGCCTCAGCAGTCGTTCGGCTTGCCGTGGCCCGAAGAGCCGCCGGGATTCTTCGGTCCGCCGGGCTTGCCGCCGGGGCCCGAGCCGCCCGGGTTCTTGGGATCGAACCGCTGGTTGAACACCGGAAACTGCGGCGCCAGGGCCGGCAGCAACGCGAACGCGTTGATGCCCTTGTGGTACTCGTCGATGAAGTCGATCCAGCGCGTGGCCGTCAGGAAGTCGATCGGGTTGGCCTCACGATTCGGTGAGCCCGGCGGCAGCTTGGAGGCCATGTAGAACGGCGAGCGCCAGTCCCACACGCCTTTGCGGTCGGGGTCGGGCATGAACACATTCATCGCCAGGTTGGCGTCGCTGAAGTTGTAGGTGGTGGTCATGTCGATCCAAGGTGCGTCGACGTCGCCGTAGCGTTTGACGCCGCTGAGCGCATTGCGCAGCGCGGTGGCCGCCGCGTGCACCGGCACCGTGCCGAAATCGTGATTCAACAGCTCGGCCGCGAAGCTGCCGATGTCGCTCACCTGGTCCGGGGCCGCCAGCACATAGCCCGGCACGGTGTCGTACTTCTGCGCTTGGGTGACCGCGGCCTGCACCTTGGCCAGCACGGCCGGACGGCTGGCCGGGTTGGTGGGCCGCAACGCCGTGAGCAAGGCGCCCGCGAGGGCATCGATGCATTGCGCGATCTCGCGCAAACGCGCCAGGCGCACCACGCCGCCGATGGTCGGATGGTTTCCCTTGGCGCGCAGCATCAGGCCGTTCTCGTCGGCGAACCATTGCGCCAGCGCTTCGCGCGTGGCGATGCCGGCCTGACGCAGGCGGCGGAACACCAGCGGATAGGCCGTGCCCGAGGTGAAGAAGTTGTAGTTGCCGTAGCCGGCGGCGTAATCGGCGTGCGGCGCCACCGTGTGCAGATGCTCCACCGACATGTTGAAGCAGTTGTTGAAGTGAATCACCGCGGGCCTGGGCACGCCTTGGCGTTGCGACAAGCGCAGCGCACTTGCAAGGCCCGAGGTCGACAGCGGCAGGTCGACCGCGGGCAGGACCGAGGAGAACACCGGCAGCACCGACGAGAACACCGGCAAGGCGGGCGAGCCAGGCGCCGGATTCAGGCGCACCTCGTCGTTGGCGAAGGTCCATTCGTAGTCGCCGTTGGACGTGGTCTTTTCGGGCGTGAGGCTGGCGGCGTCGATCTCCGGGATGTAGCCCGCGCCATGTCCCTCGAGCGCCAGGGCGATCGCCGCGCACGGATTGACCGCGTGCGTGCGGCGCAGAAAGCCGGCAAGCGCGCGCGGCGAGGTCATGTCCTGCTTCCACACCGAGGTGATGCGCATCGCCTTCGGCTGCAGCGCCGGGATCTCGACCAGGTAGCTGTCGTCGTCATGCAGGTCGATCAGCGCCGACACGTGCACGCCCTCGCGCGCCACGCGTTGCAGGGCCTTGACCAGCACCTGACGCTGGATCGGTATGCCCACTTGGGAGTCGGGATAGCGACTGAGGATCGCGTCGGTGCCAAAGGGTGCATACACCGCGAGCACCACGCTGTCGGTGCCGTCGGGCTGCTTGGGGTTCAGCGGATGCAGACGCGGCAGTTGTTTCATTCGATGTTCCTCGGTCATCGTGAGGGCGCGGATCAAAGCATGCGCTCGCTACACTCCACAATCCCACGTTCGAGACGCGCGCGGCGAGCGCCGAAGTGAATCGACGCGCGACCATGCCAGAGACACCCGCCACCGACAAGCGCGCGCGCGATGTGCGCGCCTCGCCTGCCGCGCATGATGGTGTGGCGTTGGCTTCGACCCTGATCGAAGCTGCGCTGGCCGCGCAGCGCGCCGGCACGCTCGACGAGTTGGTGCGCCAGCGGCCGCGCGCTGCGCGCTGGCTGATGCGGCGCTTCCAGCCGTTGCTGGTCGGCACCGTGGGCGATGCCCTCGAGGTCGAGCAGCCGCTGGTGCTGGCCGCGGACCTGCTGCTGCGCTGGGCGTTGACGCAATTGCGGCCGGACCGCGAGCCGAGCTTCGAGGGCATCGACCGCAAGGCCTGGCTCGACTTGTCGGCCTGGCGACCGATGCTGGCCGCCACCTGCTACGCCGGCCTGCTGGCGGTGCCCGAGTTTCGCGAGCGCTACCGGCGCCGGCTCGACGAGCCGGCGATCGAGAACCTGTGCGGGTTGTGGAGCGTGGGCCCGAGCACGTTCTACCGCCACCTCGACCGCGCCAAACGCACGACGGGCGAGCTGCTGGTGCGCGAGCCGATCGGCGTGCCGATGCGCTTTGCGCTGCGGCGCTGGCTGCAGAACGAGGTTGCGCGGCGGCAGGGTCTCGACGGGCCGGACGCACGCACGTCGTGGCATCGGCGCCAGGCCGAGCGTGCGCTGCAACGGCACGATGTCGGATCCGCACTCTGGCACCGTCTCGCGGCGGGCGACGTGCGCGGCTTCATCCATGCGCTGCAACTCGATGCCTTGCAGTCGGCCAACCATCCCGAGACCGACGCGCTGGTCGAGCGCCTTGCGGCCGGTGCGCTGAGCGCCCGCGATCGCGTCGAGGTCGAGCTCGCGCGGGCCGCGCTCGCGCGCACGCGCAACATGGCCGATCGCACGCAGCAGGCCTGCGAGCAGGCGCTGCAGATCGCGGTGGGGGCGCGCGACAAGCTGCTGATGGGCATCGCGTATGGCGCGCTGGGCGCATTCCACGAGACGCGCGATGCCGATCGCGCGTTCGCCTGCTACGAAGACAGCGCGGAGTGCCTGCAGCAGGCCGACCCACAGCAGTCGGACCACACGGCGATCGAGGCCTACCTGACCACGCTGACGCGCCTGGCGTGGCTGTACCTGCAGCGCAACGACCCGCGCGCCAAGACGGTGCTCGAGCGCACGCAACAGATCGGCGGCGCGATCGACGTGCCCGACGAGATCGCCGGCATGCTGGCGCAGTCGTGGGGCGAACTCGCGCGCCGCTCGGGCCAGTTGCGCGAGGCGCTGCAGCACAAGCAGCGCGCGCTCAACATCTTCGAGCGCGTCGGCGACCGGCGCTCGGTGCTGGCCACCTGGCTCAACCTGAGCTCGATCTACGCCGAGTTGCAGCAGTTCGAGCGCGCGATCGACTATGCGCATCGCATCCTCGAGGTCGCGGCGCGGCAGGACGTCGAGCCGCAGATCGTCGCCGGCACGCACGTCAATCTCGGCGCGACCTACTACCTGCAGGGCCGCTACGACGCGGCGATCGAGCAATACCGGCTGGCGCTCGATGCCAGCCTGCGCAGCGGCCTGCGGTTGGAGGCCACGCGCGCGCACTTCAATCTCGCGGAAGCCTTCTACAAGCGCTTCCAGACCTCGCACGATGGGCAAGACGAGCGCAACGGCGACCTGCACGTCGATGCGGTGCTGCATGCACCGCTGGCCGAGAGCAGCCCGGCCCTGCTGGAGCTGGCACGCAAGCTGAAGACCGACGTGCTGGGACAGCTCGAGGAGACGCAGAAGGACCGGCTGATCCCGCAGGAGTCGGCGGTTCACCTCGAGGAGATGGCCGAGATCCAGCGCCAGCGTGCCGTGCTCGCCGTGCCGATCTCGCCGGAGGCGCATGTGCGCGCCCGGCTGGCCATCGCGCGCGCCTACCTCGACCTGTCGATGAAGGAGCGCGAGGCCGCGCTGCACTTGATTCAACGCCACGGCCTGGGCGCGTCGTTCACCCAGGAGCTGGGCGCGTTGCGTGCCGCCTTCGACCGCGAGCTCACGCGCGAGCAGCGTCTGCTCGGGGCCTGGCACGATGGCGCGGCCGATCTGTTGCCCGAGGCGGCACGGCTCGCGCTGATCGAGTGGCTGCTGGGTCGCGACTCGATCAACAAGAGCGCCTACGCGGAGCTGTGTGGCGTGAGCCCGGCGACCGCATCGAAGCACTTGAGCGCACTGACCGAGCGCGGTCTGCTGCAGCAGACCGGCAAGGGCCCGAGCACGCGCTACCTGCTGGCTGCTTGAATGCACCGGGTTCCCCGGCGCCCGATGCGCTTCACCTGTACAGCATCTGCGGCAACCACAGGCCGATCTGCGGCCACATGTACAGCAGGAAGATCGCGATCACCTGGATGCCCATGAAGGGCATCATGCCGGCGAAGATCTGGTTCAGCGTCACGTGCGGCGGGCTCACGCCTTTTAGGTAGAACGCCGCCATCGCCACCGGCGGGCTCAAGAAGGCCGTCTGCAGATTCAGCGCCACCAGCAGGCCGAAGAACAACGGATCGACGCCGAAGTTGTCGAGCAGCGGGATGAAGATCGGCATGAAGATCACGATGATCTCGGTCCACTCCAGCGGCCAGCCGAGGATGAAGATGATGAACTGGCTGAGCAGCAGGAACTGCGTCTTGCTCAGGTTCATCGACAGCACCCACTTCTCGACCAGGTCCTGGCCACCCAGCAGCGCAAACGCGGCCGAGAAGATGGCCGAGCCCACGAACAGCCAGCACACCATCGCGCTGGTCTTGGCGGTGAGGAACACGCTCTCTTTGACCACGCTGGCCGTCAGTTGCTTGTAGGCCGCCGCCAACAAGAAACCACCGAACGCACCCACGGCCGCCGCCTCGGTGGGCGTGGCCAGTCCCATCACGATCGAGCCCAGCACCGCGAGGATCAGGACAACCAGCGGGAAGAATGACGTCAGCAGCATCTTGAAGACTTCGAGCCGCTGGAAGCTCAGGAACGCGTAGAACGCGAACAGCGCCGCCAAGCCCACCGCAAGACCGATCCAATAGCTGACGGGTGCTGCCGTGCGTGCCGGCGCAACGCTTTCGGCCGCACTGGGCGCACCGCCGCTGGCGGCGGCATTGGGTGACGCGCCGGGCGGCTCCTTGACGCCCGAGTCGGCGCCCGGTGGCTCCCTCAAGCCCGACGACGCGCCGGGCGGCTCGGCCAGCCCGGTCGAGGCCCCGGGCGGTTCCGCCAACCCACCTGGCGAGGACGATGGCGGCTCGCGCAATGTGCCGGGCGGCTCGCTGATCGATCCACCGCTCTGCACGGTG
>DATKJN010000389.1:0-4472 GCA_035543655.1 Burkholderiaceae bacterium
CGCCCAGGGGCGTTTCGACGACGCCTACATGGTGAATTGGGAAAGCAATGTCTTTCCCGGCATCCTGGGTCGCACATGCGACCGTCCGTGCGAGCCAGCGTGCCGGCGCGGCCGCGTCGAAGAGAAGAACGCGGAGAAGCCCGAGGCGGTGGCCATCTGCCGCCTGAAGCGCGTGGCGGCGGACTTCAAGGATGGCGAGGTGCGCGCCATGCTGCCGCGGCCCGCTGCGAAGAACGGCAAGCGCATCGCCTGTGTCGGCGCCGGACCGGCATCGCTCACCGTGGCGCGCGATCTCGTCGTGCAAGGCTATTCGGTCACCGTGTTCGAAGGCGACGCAAAGGCCGGTGGCTTCATGCGCACGCAGGTGCCGCGCTTCCGATTGCCCGAAGAAGTGATCGACGAAGAGGTCGGCTACATCATCGGCCTCGGCGTCGACTTCCGCGGTGGCCAGCGCATCGATTCGATGAAGGCGCTGCTGGCGCAGAACAACGACGCGGTGTTCGTCGGCTGCGGCGCGCCGCGCGGTCGCGAGCTCGAGATCCCCGGCCGGCAAGAGGCCAAGGACAAGATCCACATCGGCATCGACTGGCTCGCCTCGGTGTACTTTGGGCACGTGGCAAAGATCGGCAAGCGCGTGATCGTGCTTGGCGGCGGCAACACGGCCATGGACTGCTGCCGCTCGGCACGCCGCATGGGCGCCGACGACGTCAAGGTGATCGTGCGCTCCACTTTCGAGGACATGAAAGCCTCGCCGTGGGAGAAGGAAGACGCGATGCACGAGGGCATCCCGATCCTGCCGTGCCACGTGCCGGTGGCCTTCCTGCACGACAACGGCAAGCTCACCGGCATGCGCTTCCAGATCGTCGAGTCGGTGTACGACGCCAAGGGCAAGCGCACCCTCAAGCCCACCGGCGCGCCCGACGTCGACTTCGAGTGCGACGAGGTGCTGGTGGCGGTGGGTCAAGAGAACGCGTTCCCCTGGATCGAGCGCGACAGCGGCATCGCCTTCAATCAGTGGGGCTTGCCGGAGCTGAACGAGTCCACGTTCCAGGCCTCGCTACGGCATGTGTTCTTCGGCGGCGACGCGGCACTCGGCCCCAAGAACATCATCACCGCGGTGGCGCACGGCCACGAGGCCGCGGTGTCGATCGACCGCCTGCTGCACGGCGAAGACGTGCGCCAGCGGCCGGCGCCGTTCGCCAATCTGATGTCGCAGAAGATGGGCATCCACGAGTGGAGCTACGACAACGCACCGAGCGACGACCTGCGCTTCAAGGTGCCCTGGGAGAAAGCCGAAAAGGCGCTCAAGAGCATCAAGGTCGAGGTCGAGCTCGGCTTCGATCTCGCCACGGCGTTCAAGGAGGCGCAACGCTGCCTCAATTGCGACGTGCAGACGGTGTTCGCCGATAAGCTGTGCATCGAGTGCGATGCCTGCGTCGACATCTGTCCGATGGACTGCATCACCTTCACCGCCAACGGCGATGAAAGCGAACTGCGCACGCGCCTCAGCGCGCCGGCGCAGAACCAGACGCAGGACCTGTACGTGGGCGCGCCACTCAAGACTGGCCGTGTGATGGTGAAGGACGAAGACGTCTGCCTGCACTGCGGCCTGTGCGCCGAGCGCTGCCCGACCGGCGCGTGGGACATGCAGAAGTTCCTGCTGCAGACCACCAAGGCAGGCAAGGCCTGCCGCGATCCGCTGCCGGCCGTGCAGCCGGCGGGAGCGGTCGTATGAAACGCATCGAAGCGGTCAACGACTTCGTCGTCAAGTTCGCCAACGTCAACGGCTCGGGGTCGGCCTCGGCCAACGAGCTGTTTGCGAAGGCGATCCTGCGCATGGGCGTGCCGGTGAGCCCGCGCAACATCTTTCCCAGCAACATCCAGGGCCTGCCCACCTGGTACGAGGTGCGCGTCAGCGAGCAGGGCTGGCTCGGGCGGCGTGGTGGCATCGACATGATGGTGGCGATGAACCCGCAGACCTGGGACGCCGACGTGAAGGAGATCGAGCCCGGCGGCTACCTGTTCTACGACAGCACCAAGCCGCTGCCGCCGAGCGCGTTCCGCGGCGACCTCAACGTGATCGGCATGCCGGTCACGGCGATCTGCAACGCCACCTACGAAGACCCGCGCCAGCGCACGCTGTTCAAGAACATCATGGTGCTGGGTGCGCTGTCGGTGTTGATGGA
Source organism: Burkholderiaceae bacterium (assembly GCA_035543655.1). Classification (GTDB taxonomy): domain Bacteria; phylum Pseudomonadota; class Gammaproteobacteria; order Burkholderiales; family Burkholderiaceae_C; genus JAEUPI01. The sequence continues at coordinate 2,187 of DATKJN010000389.1, forward strand.
CGTGGATCCGCAGGTGATCGAAAGCCTGTTCGGCGAGACGTACAAGGGCAAGGAGCGCCTGCTCGAGAGCAACGTGCGCGCGCTGCACGCCGGCCGCAGCTTCGCCACCGACCACCTCAAGCCACCACACTGCGCCGAGATGGGCCTGAAGGTGCGGCGCGCCAACCTGGTGGGCGAACGCATCTTCATGGAAGGCAACGCCGCCGCCGCGCTCGGTTGCGTGTACGGCGGCGCCACGGTGTGTGCGTGGTACCCGATCACGCCGTCGTCGTCGCTGGCCGAGGCGTTCGAGAAGTACTGCCGCAAGCTGCGCGTCGATCCCGACAGCGGCGAGAACCGCTTCGCGATCATTCAGGCCGAAGACGAAATCGCCTCGATCGGCATCGTCACCGGCGCCGGCTGGAACGGTGCGCGCGCCTTCACCGCCACCTCCGGGCCCGGCGTGTCGCTGATGACCGAGTTCATCGGCTTGGCGTACTTCGCCGAGATCCCGATGACGATCATCGACGTGCAGCGTGGTGGCCCGTCCACCGGCATGCCCACGCGCACGCAGCAGGCCGATCTGCTGTCCGCAGCGTACGCGTCACACGGCGACACCAAACACGTGATGCTGCTGCCGCAGGATCCCGCCGAGTGCTTCGAGCACGCCGCCGCGGCGCTCGACCTCGCAGATCGCCTGCAAACGCCGGTGTTCGTGATGACCGATCTCGACATCGGCATGAACCAGCGCCTGTGCGATCCGCTGGAGTGGGACGACAGCCGCCGTTACGACCGCGGCAAGGTGATGACCGCTGCCGAGCTCGAATCGGGCAAGGACTTCGGCCGCTACAAGGATGTGGATGGCGACGGCATTCCGTGGCGCACGTATCCCGGCACGCATCCGACCAAGGGCGCGTACTTCACGCGCGGCACCACACGCGACGCCTATGCGCGCTACTCCGAAACCGGGCCGGACTACGTCTACAACGTGCAGCGGCTGCTGAAGAAGTTCGACACCGCCAGCCGGCTGGTGCCGCAGCCGCTGGTGCGTGCGGCCGCGAAGAAGACGCGGCTCGGTGTCCTCTACTTCGGTTCGACGGCGCCGGCGATGGATGAGGCATTGGTCGCGCTGGCTGCCGAGGGCATCCACCTCGATGCCATGCGGCTGCGCGCGTTCCCGTTCCCCGAGAGCGTGCGCGAGTTCATTGCCACCCACGACCATGTGTTCGTGGTCGAGCAAAACCGCGATGCCCAGATGCGCACGCTGCTGATCAACGAGCTGGAGATCGACCCGGCCTGGCTGATCGCCGTGCTGCACTACGACGGCACGCCGATCACGGCGCGTTTCATCAACGACATCATCACCAAGCACGTGCATGCGCTCGCGGTAGCGCCGCGGCGCGAGAGAGTCCGATGACGTACATCACCAAGCCGAAGCTGCACCACCCGACGCTGGTCAAGAACCAGGTCGGCTACACGCGGCGCGACTACGAAGGCAAGGTCTCGACGCTGTGCGCCGGCTGCGGCCACGATTCCATCTCCGCCGCCATCGTGCAGGCCTGCTGGGAGCTCGACATTGAGCCGCACCGCGTGGCCAAGCTGTCGGGCATCGGCTGCAGCTCGAAGACGCCGGACTACTTTCTCGGCGCCAGCCATGGCTTCAACACCGTGCACGGCCGCATGCCCAGCGTGCTCACCGGCGCCAACCTGGCCAACCGCGAACTGCTCTACCTCGGCGTGTCGGGAGATGGCGACTCGGCATCGATCGGCCTCGGCCAGTTCGCGCACGCGATGCGGCGCGGCGTGCGCATGGTCTACATCGTCGAGAACAACGGCGTCTACGGTTTGACCAAAGGCCAGTTCTCGGCCACCGCCGACCGCGGCAGCCAGGCCAAGAAGGGTGCCATCAACAACGACTCGCCAGTCGACCTGATCGGCATGGCGTTGCAGCTCGGCGCCACCTATGTGGCGCGCAGTTTCTCCGGCGACAAGGCGCAACTGGTGCCGCAGATCAAGGGAGCGATCAGCCACGGCGGGGCCGCTTTCCTCGACGTGATCAGCCCGTGCGTGGCGTTCAACAACCATACCGGCAGCACACGCAGCTACGACCATGTGCGCCAGCACAACGAGGCGGTGAACCGCATCGACTTCATCGCGCTGGCACCCGAAATCAAGGCCGAGCCGGCGCCCGGCGAGACGCTGGACCTGCCGAACGCCGACGGTTCGATCATGCGCCTGCGCAAGCTGCACGCCGAGTACGACCCGACCGACCGGGTCGGCGCGATGAACCACCTGCAGCAGCTGCAG
>DATKJN010000390.1:0-4184 GCA_035543655.1 Burkholderiaceae bacterium
CGAACAAGACGGCACGATGGCCACGCTGGTGGATGCCGGCGCCACCATCCTGCCGAGCGCCTGCGGCGCCTGTGCGGGCTACGGCGGCGCGATTCCTGAAGGCAGCACGGTGATCTCGTCGACCGCGCGCAACTTCCAGGGCCGCATGGGAGCGGCGACGGCGCGGGTTTACCTGGGATCGCCGTACACCGTGGCCGCTTCGGCGGTTCGCGGGTTCGTCTGTGATGTGCGGGAGATGCTGGCGTGAGCATTGCGCGGCGCGGCGGGCGGTGCCCGGTAGCGGCTCCTGCTGTGGCGGTCGGCCTTGCAGGCCGACTCCGCTGCGATGCTCGCATCACAAGGGCGGCTGCGGTACCGCTCGCAGCGGCGCTGAACGCGCCACTGCTTCATGGCTCCTCGCCGGTCCGGCCCTGGCGGGCCGGACTCCCCCTCGTGCTGCTGCGCTTCTCGCCGCCCCACAAGTCGCCCCCACCGGGCACCGCCCACCGCGCAGCACCGGTCGTGGTGCTCCAAAACGCATGCCACCACCGTATCGGCAAAGCCGTGGGCGGGTGTGCGTCGGCAGCGACATTGTGCGGCGCTGAGGAGCACAGGGTCGGGGCGGGCGCGCGCGCAGCGCGCGCCTCCACCTCTGACTCGCGCCGACTGTTCGAGCGCAGCGAACGCAGTGAGCGGAGCGAGTTTCGGCGCGCCGCCTCGACCCGAGCACCGCAAGGGAGTCGGCCCGCAGGGCCGACCGCCGTACACGAGCGCCGGCGCACACCCGCCCGCGGCTTTGCCTCGCTCGGTCTCGGCAGGGACAAGCACTAAGACAACATGGCCGCAGTCCTTTCAGCCACAACGCTCACGGCGACCCCGAAGCCCGCCAGCCCCGGCCGCCGCGCGCTGCGCAAACTGCTGCAGCGCAAGCCGGCGGTGGTGGGGCTGGTCATCGTCACCGCCTTCATCGTGCTCGCACTCTTCGCACCGTGGATCGCACCGCACGATCCGGTGGCCACGAGTTGGGGCGCGATCCGCAAAGGGCCCAGCATCGCGCATTGGTTCGGCACCGACGAGATCGGGCGCGACGTGTTGTCGCGCGTGATCTGGGGCACGCAGGCGTCGCTGCTGGCCGGCGTGGTGTCGGTGTCGATCTCGCTGTTGCTCGGCGTGCCGATCGGCTTGATCGCCGGCTTCGTCGGCGGCGTGGTCGATGGCTTCATCTCTCGCGTGACCGATGCGTTCCTCGCCTGTCCGTTCCTGATCCTGGCGATCGCGCTGGCCGCGTTCCTCGGGCCGAGCCTGAGCAACGCGATGATCGCCATCGGCATCTCGGCCACGCCGATCTTCGTGCGCCTGACGCGCGCGCAGGTGATCAACGTGAAGGTCGAAGACTATGTCGAGGCGGCGCGCGCGCTCGGCAACCCGCCATGGCGCATCGCGCTGCGCCACGTGCTGCCCAACGTGACCGCGCCGCTGATCGTGCAGGCCACGCTGGCCATCGCCGCGGCGGTGATCGCCGAGGCCAGCCTGTCGTTCCTCGGCCTCGGCCAGCAGCCGCCCGATCCGAGCTGGGGCAGCATGCTCAACACCGCGAAGAACTACGTCGACCAGGCGCCGTGGATGGCGGTGTGGCCGGGGCTGGCGATCTTTGCGCTGGTGCTCGCGTTCAACCTGGTGGGCGACGGCCTGCGCGACGCGCTCGATCCGCGCCAGCGTTGAAGGCACCTGCATGCCCACCGACTTCGCGACGCTGAAGCTGCCGGTCGATCCCACGGTGGTGGCGCCCGACGGCTCCGACGTGCGTGTGCTGCTCGGCCTGCAGGCGGGCGGCATGGCGCACTTTCAGCTCGCTGCCGGGCAGACCGCGCGTGCGGTGGTGCACCGCACGGTCGAGGAGGTCTGGTACGTGGTGGGCGGCCGCGGCGAGATGTGGCGGCGCGCCGGCGAGCGCGAAGAGGTGACGCAGCTCGAGCCGGGCGTGTGCCTGACGATCCCGCTGGGCACGCACTTCCAGTTTCGCGCTGCGCCTGATCAAGCGGTGTCGGCGGTGGCGATCACGATGCCGCCGTGGCCCGGCCCCGACGAAGCCGTGTGGGTGGCGGGGCCGTGGACGCCGACACTGGCCGACTGAGTCGGACACAGTGGGTGCACCGCGTTTGGTGCACACTCGCGCCCTGCTTTCACGCAGCAACAAGAGAGGAGACACCCATGACACGATTCACTTCCATCGCTGGCGCCGCGGTTGCCGCGTTGTCGCTCGGCGCGTGCGCACAGTTGGGCATCGGCGGCTGGACCACGTTGGTCGACGGCACCAAGGGCTTGGAGAACTTCAACCGCGTCGGCGACGCCAACTGGGTCGCGACCGACGGCGCGATCCAGGCGAGCACCGGTGGCAAGGATCCAGGCTACCTGGTGACCAAGGTGCCGTACAAGGACTTCCAGATGCGCGTGGAGTTCTGGTCGAGCGACGATGCCAACAGCGGCGTGTTCGTGCGCTGCCAGAACCCGAACCAGATCACCGACGAGAACTGCTACGAGGCCAACATCTTCGACCAGCGGCCGGATCCGACCTACGCCACCGGCGCGATCGTCAAGGTGGCCAAGCTCAACGGTCCGATGATCAAGGCCGGCGGCAAGTGGAACACCTACGAGATCACCGCCAAGGGCAACCGGCTCACACTGGTGCTCAACGGCACCCAGACGGTCGACGTCGAGGACTCCAAGCTCGCCAGCGGTCCCATCGCACTGCAGTGGGGACGCGGCGTCATCAAGTTCCGCAAGGTCGAAATCAAGGCGCTGTGAGCGGCGCATGACCGCGTCGATGCTCGCCGGCAAGCGCATCCTGGTGACGCAGGCCGGTGAGTTCATGGGCCCGGTGCTGTGCGAGGTGCTGGCCGCGCACGGCGCCATCGTGCTGAAGAGCGGCGTCGCGCTCGACGATCCCGCCGCGCCGGCGCGCGAGGTGGCCGCCGCCGGCACGGTCGACGTGCTGGTGGCCAACCTCGCCGTGCCGGCGCCGAGCACCGAGGCGCAAGCCGCCACCGACGACGAGTGGCGCCACACCTTCGCCCACATGGTCGATCCGCTGCCGCGCCTGGTGCGTGCGGTGCTGCCGCAGATGATCGGGCGCCGGCGCGGCCGCATCGTGGTGATGGGCAGCGCCGCCGCGCTGCGCGGCCAGCGCCGCACCTCCACCTACAGCGCCGCGCGCGGCGCACAGCTGGCCTATGTGCAGGCGGTCGGCGTCGAAGTCGCCCAGCACCAGGTCCAGGTGAATGCGATCGCGCAGAACTTCGTCGAGAACCCGACTTACTTTCCGCCCGAGGTGCAGGCCAACCCCAAGTTCCAGGAGCGCCTGAAGCGCGAGGTGCCGCTCGGCCGTCTGGTGTCGGCGCGTGAGGATGCCGAGTTCGCCGCCTACCTGTGCAGCGACGCGGCGGCTTGCTTCGTCGGCCAGGTGTTCCCGGTGTGCGGCGGTTGGGTGCAGCGCTGACCGAGGGCCATTCAGCATGACCGTTCGCATCGTTCAACTCGGCACGCCGCGCGCCAAGGACGAAGGCACGCGCATCGGCACAGTGCGGCGACCGCCACGCGGTGTGCCCAAAGAGAAGTACGCGTTGCAGAACTGGTACGACGTGTGGTACCCCAACCTCGCGCCGTCGGTCGAGACGATGAAGCAGGCGCAGGCCGCCGAGACGCCCGCGCAGTGGGCCGCGTTCATCAAGAAGTTTCGCGCCGAGATGGCGCAGCCCGACGCGGCGCGCTCGCTCGACGTGCTGGCCGCGCTGTCGCACCACGCGCAGTTCGCAGTCGGCTGCTACTGCGACGACGAGGCGCACTGCCACCGCTCGGTGCTGCGCGCGCTGCTCAAGGAGCGCGGCGCCGACGTGGCTTGAGCGGGCTGCGCCCGGCGTCGTTCAGTTGCGCGCCGGAAAGCGCACCGCGTTCGCCTCCAGCGGCAGTTGCAGCGCATTGGTGAGATAGCTCACCGTGCGGTAGAAGCCCGCCAGCAGCAGCAGCTCGAGCATCGCCTCGTCGCTGAAGCGCTCGCGCAGTGCCGACCACAGCGCGTCGTCGAGCGTGCTGGTGGCGTGCAGCGCATCGCATAGGCGCAGCAGCAAGCGGTCTTCGTCGCTCCAACAGGCGTCGTCGGGGCTGCCGTGCACGGTGGCCCGCAGCTGCTCGGGCGTGAGCTGCACCCG
>DATKJN010000391.1:0-10520 GCA_035543655.1 Burkholderiaceae bacterium
TTGTGCTTGCGGATCGCCTCGATCGCCGCCGGTCCGCGCTCGGCCTTGCCGATCATCGCGATCAAGCCAGTCTGGGCCAGCATCATTTCGGTGAACTTGTCCATGCGCGTGGAGGTCGTCGGGCCCGCGGGACCGACCACCTCATCACGCACCGGGTCGACCGGACCCACGTAGTAGATGACGCGGTTGGTGAAATCCACCGGCAACTGTTCGCCCTTGGCCAGCATGTCCTGGATGCGCTTGTGCGCGGCGTCGCGGCCGGTGAGCATGCGGCCCGACAGCAGCAGCGTGTCCCCCGGCTTCCAGCTTGCAACCTGTTCCTTCGTCAGCGTGTTGAGATCGACCTTGCGACTCTTGTTGTAGTCGGGCGCCCAATGCACGTCGGGCCACAGGTCGAGGCTCGGCGGCTCGAGATAGGCCGGGCCCGAGCCATCGAGCACCACGTGGGCATGCCGCGTGGCGGCGCAGTTGGGAATCATCGCCACCGGCTTGCTCGCAGCATGCGTCGGGTAGGTCCTGATCTTCACATCGAGCACCGTCGTGAGGCCGCCGAGCCCTTGCGCGCCGATGCCCAGCGCGTTGACCTTCTCGTACAGCTCGATGCGCAACTCCTCGAGCTTGTTGTTCGGCCCGCGCCGCAGCAGGTCCGACATGTCGATATCGTCCATCAGCGCTTGTTTGGCCAACAGCATTGCGCGCTCGGCGGTGCCGCCGACGCCGATGCCGAGCATGCCCGGCGGGCACCAGCCTGCGCCCATCGTGGGCACCGTCTTCAACACCCAGTCGACCAGGCTGTCGCTCGGATTCATCATCACGAACTTGCTCTTGTTCTCGCTGCCGCCGCCCTTGGCGGCCACCGTGATGTCAACTTTGTCACCCGTCACGAGTTCCACGTGGATCACCGCTGGCGTGTTGTCACGCGTGTTCTTGCGTTCGAACAGCGGGTCGTCGAGCAGCGAGGCGCGCAGCTTGTTGTCGGGGTCTAGATAGCCCCGGCGCACGCCTTCGTTGACCGCGTCTTCGAGCGAGCCGCTGAAGCCGTCGAAGCGCACGTCCATGCCAATCTTGAGGAACACATTGACGATGCCGGTGTCCTGGCACAGCGGGCGCCGCCCTTCCGCGCACATGCGCGAGTTCGTGAGAATTTGCGCGATTGCGTCGCGCGCCGCGGCGCTCTGCTCGGCCTTGTAGGCCTGCGCGAGGTGGCTGATGTAGTCGGCCGGGTGGTAGTAGCTGATGTACTGCAAGGCCGAGGCAACGGTCTCGACCAAGTCGTTGGCGCGCAGGATCATGGGCATGGCGGTGGCTGGCAGCAATGGGGCGCCAGCAGTGTAGCCAAGCCCTGTGCGCCGCGCCGTTCGCGGCGCGGCGGCGCGTCAGCGCAGGTAGCGTCCGCCTTCGCCGATGATCACGATGTCGACGTAGCTGGTGCCATGGTGCTTGGTGGGGCCGTAGCTCACAGCGTAGCCGCCGAAGTCGACCTGAGACATGCGTTCCATGGCAGCCACGAGCAGCTTGGGCGTGACAGCCCGGCCGGCGCGCCGCAAGCCCTCGAGCAGGATGCGCAGGTTCAGGTAGCCAAAGAAGTGGTCGTGGTCGACCGGGATGTTGGCCTTGGCCATCGCGGCGTTGAACTCGCCCGCCAGCCCGGTCGGACGCCACGGGTTCGGGATCAGCGAGGTGAACACCAGGCCGCGCGCATCGTCGCCAAGCGCCGCGATCAGCGACTTGGAGTTGGCGATCGACACGGCGTACTGCGGCACGCTGAGCGATCCGCGGATTGCCTTGACCAGCGGCACGATCGGCGGGCCGAAGGCCATGATCACGACCGCGTCGGGCTTGGCATCGGTCAACGACTTCACAACCGCGGCCGTGTTCTTCGCATCGGGCTCGAACGCCACCGAGGCGACCAGCTTGGCGTCCTGCTCCTTCACCACCTCGTTGATCACCGGCACCATCAGCTGGCCGAACGCGTTGTTCATGTAGACCAGCGCGATGCGGTCGCGCATCAGCGTCTTCTGGTTCTTCACCATCTTCAACACCTCGTCGCGATAGCTCGCCATGGTGGTGAAGAAGTACGGATGGTGCTTGGCGCGCAGCGACGGCGAGCCGGTGTACACGCCGACCAGCGGCACCTGCTTGTCCATCAGCATCGGCAGCACGGCCGCCACGTTGCCGGTGGCCGCCAAGCCGAAGAGGGCGGTGCATTTCTCCTCATCGATCAGCCTCTGCACGTTCTGCGCGCACTTGGCCGGATCGTAGGCATCGTCGAGTTGCACCAGCTTGACCATGCGGCCCTCGACGCCGCCCTTGGCGTTGAACTCGTCGAGCGCAATGCGCTGCCCGGCCAGCGTGCCTTTGAAGCTCGGTGCCAGCGGCCCGCTCAGGTGACCACTCTGGCCGATCACGATCGGTTGGTCTTCGGCGTGCGCCGGCCACGCGTGGACGACCGCGATGGCGCCGGCGGCGCCGATCAGGCCGCGGCGGCGGATGGTGTGCTGCGTCATGGCTGCTGTCCCCTCTTGACGGCGGGCACTTCACGCGTCTGCGGGCGCCCGCTTGCGGTGGAATCTAGTCCCGACGCTCGAAACATGGGTGTGGCCAAACGCACGGTCCGTGCCTGGGGAAACCATAGGCACTCGACCGCGGGTGGCAGCGTGGCCGCCCAGCCCGTGGAAGAACCAGTACGGACGATTCAGTGGCGGTTGGGCGTGCCCAGAATGCGGTCCGTCGCCGCGATTGCCAACGCCGACAGCAAGAACGCCACGTGGATGGCGGTCTGCCACATCAACGTCTTCTCGTCGTAGTTGGCCGCGTTGATGAAGGTTTTCAGCAGGTGAATCGAGCTGATTCCGATGATCGCGGTGCTCAGCTTCACCTTCAGCACCGACGCGTTCACGTGGCTCAGCCACTCTGGCTGGTCGGGGTGGCCTTCCAGGTTCAACCGCGAGACAAAGGTCTCGTAGCCGCCGACGATGACCATGATCAGCAGGTTGCTGATCATCACCACGTCGATGAGACCGAGCACCACCAGCATGATGATGGTCTCGTTGAGGCGCTCGACCGGGCCCTCCTTGTATCCGATGCTCTTGACGAGACTGGCGAGCGCGGACTGGTGGCCGAAGGCGGCCTCGATGAGGTGCCACAACTCCACCCAGAAGTGAAACACGTAGACCGCCTGCGCCGCGATCAGCCCTAGGTAGAGCGGCAACTGCAGCCAGCGGCTGGCGAAGATCAGGTTGGGAAGCGGACGCAGGCGGTTTTGGGTGGGGTCGTTCAACGCCATCGGCTGGGAGGTCTGGTTGCAGGCCGCACGCTGGGCGGGTCTGTGAAGGCGGGCGAATTCTAGTGGCGCGGCGCGGCGTTCCGTCGCTAGAGTAAGCACATCGGTCAGCGCACTGCGCCACATTGCGGGCGCGGGCCGGGCTGCAGGGCAAGGGTTCAGGAGACTTTCATGAGCGAGCAACACATCTATCAGCCTCCGGCGGGTACCGTAAAAAGCGCCGCCATTTCCGGCATGAGCGCCTACGACGCCTTGTGCAAGGAAGCGGCGACCGACAATCCGGCGTTCTGGGCGCGTCTGGCACGCGAACATCTGCGGTGGAAGACGCCATTCACGAAGACGCTGGACGCCAGCAAGGCGCCTTTCTTCAAATGGTTCGAGGACGGCACGCTGAACGCGTCGCACAACTGCCTCGACGTGCAGATCGAGCGCGGCCTCGGCTCCAAGACCGCGCTGATCTTCGAGGCCGACGACGGCAAGGTCACGCGCGTCACCTACGCCGAGTTGCTGGAGCGCACCTGCAAGCTGGCCAATGCGCTGCGCGGGCTCGGCGTCAAGAAGGGTGACCGCGTGGTCATCTACATGCCGATGTCGATCGAAGGTGTGACCGCGATGCAGGCCTGCGCGCGCATCGGCGCCACCCACTCGGTGGTGTTCGGCGGCTTCTCCGCGCAGAGCCTGCGCGACCGCATCGAGGACGCCGGCGCCGTGATGGTGATCACCGCCGATGAGCAGATGCGCGGCGGCAAGGCGCTGGGCCTGAAGAGCATCGTCGATGAGGCGCTCGGCATGGGCGGCTGCGACAGCATCAGGAACGTGATCGTCTACAAGCGCACGGGCGGCAACGTGCAATGGAATGCCGCGCGCGACAAATGGCTGCATGACATGGTGGCCACGCAAGCTGCCAGCTGCGAGCCCGAGTGGGTCAGTGCGGAGCATCCGTTGTTCTTGCTCTACACGTCGGGCTCGACCGGCAAGCCCAAAGGTGTGCAGCACAGCACCGGCGGCTACCTGCTGCATGCGGCTCTGACCACCAAGTGGACCTTCGATCTCAAGCCCGACGACATCTTCTGGTGCACCGCCGACATCGGCTGGGTCACGGGCCACACCTACATCGTCTATGGGCCGCTGGCCTGCGGCGGCACCGAAATCGTGTTCGAAGGCGTGCCGACTTATCCAGATACCGGACGGTTCTGGAAAATGATCGAGGCGCACAAGGTGACGGTGTTCTACACGGCACCCACCGCGATCCGCTCGCTGATCAAGGCGGCAGAGACCAACCCGCAGACGCATCCCAAACACTACAAGCTCGGCAGCTTGCGCCTGCTCGGCTCGGTGGGTGAGCCGATCAATCCTGCGGCGTGGGAGTGGTACCACCAGCACGTGGGTGGCGGACGATGCCCGATCGTCGACACCTGGTGGCAGACCGAGACCGGGGGCCACATGATCACACCGCTACCCGGCGTGACGCCGCTGGTGCCGGGGTCATGCACGCTGCCGTTCCCTGGCATCACCGCAGCGATCGTCGACGAGACCGGCGGCGACGTGCCCAACGGTCAAAGCGGCATCCTGGTGATCAAGAAGCCATGGCCCAGCATGATCCGCACGATCTGGGGCGACCCGGAACGGTTCAAGAAGAGCTACTACCCGGCCGAGCTCAAAGGCTACTACCTGGCCGGCGACGGCGCGAGCCGCGACGCCGAACGCGGCTACTTCACGATCACCGGGCGCATCGACGACGTGCTCAACGTGTCGGGCCACCGCCTCGGCACGATGGAGGTCGAGTCGGCGCTTGTGGCGCACACCGAACTGGTGGCCGAAGCGGCCGTGGTGGGCCGCCCGGACGACCTGACTGGCGAAGCGGTGTGCGCGTTTGTCGTGCTCAAACGGGCGCGTCCGACCGGCGACGAGGCCAAGAAGATCGCTCACGAGCTGCGCAACTGGGTGGCCAAGGAGATCGGCCCGATCGCCAAACCGAAGGACATCCGCTTCGGCGACAACCTGCCCAAGACGCGATCCGGCAAGATCATGCGCCGTCTGTTGCGCTCGATTGCCAAGGGTGAGGCGATCACGCAGGACACGAGCACCTTGGAGAACCCGGCCATCCTCGAGCAGCTGGCGCAGTCCAACTGAGACGATCGGCGCCAGAACAAAGGCCCCGCACCGCGGGGCCCTTGTTTTCCTGGTCGCAGCGCGCTACTTGACCGTCAGGATCCAGCTTGCCAGCGTCTTGGCCTCGTCGGCGTTGACCTGCGGATTGGCTGGCATGGGGATCTGGCCCCACACACCCGTGCCACCCTTCTGAATTTTATCGGCGAGCTTGGCTGCAGCGTCTTTCTGGCCAGCGTACTTGGCAGCAACGTCTTTGTACGAGGGGCCCACCAGCTTCTTGTCGGTTTGGTGGCAGGCCAGGCAGTTCTTCTTCTCGGCCAGGGCTGGGTTGGCAAAGGCTGCGGGGCTAACAGCAGCGGCAACAATCGTCGCGATGACGAGTTTTTTCATGGTTTCCTTTCGGGCAGGGCGATCAGGGGCCGTTACAGTGATCTGAACGAGATTTTAGAGCGCCCGGTTGACCCCACTTTGGTGGGTGCGGGCGCGGCGGGAGCGCCTATGTGGTTCGTCGGGATCGGTTGCTTGTTGCTGGTGATGAAACTTGCCGACTTCGGCTTCGCGGCCACGTGGTCGTGGTTGTGGATCCTGGCGCCATTCGGCCTGGCCATGCTGTGGTGGGCCTTCGCCGACGGCAGCGGCCTGACGATGCGCCGGGCGATGGACAAGATGGAGGAGCGCAAGCACGAACGGCGCCGCCGCCACATGGAAGCGCTCGGCTTGAACTGGCGGCGCGACCGCCGTGTGGCGGTGATCAAGGAAAAGCGTAAGGTCGAGCCACCGCCGATGGCTGCAGTGAAGAAGACCGAGGAAGAGCGCCACAACCGAGACGTGATCACGGCGTTCCTGCCCAGCCGCCAAGAACTGCCACCCCAGCGACCCACCGCAGACGACAAGGCGACCTGAGACCGTGCTTCAACTCTCGTCGTAGCGATCGAGCACGGCGCCGAAGCTGGCGCTCGACGCGTTCTTCCAGAACTTGGCCAGCACGCCGCGTGTGTAGCGCGGCGCCGGCACTTGCCAAGCCGCACGCCGCTTCGCAATCTCGGCCTCGGATACGTTGAGCTGCAGCCTCAGTTGGTGCGCATCGATGGTGATCGCATCGCCTTCGTGGATCAGCGCGATCAAGCCGCCCGCGTATGCCTCGGGTGCGACGTGTCCCACCACCATTCCCCAGGTGCCGCCTGAAAAGCGTCCATCTGTGATCAGACCCACCGTTTCACCCAACCCCTGGCCGATCAGCGCGCTGGTCGGCGCCAGCATCTCCGGCATGCCTGGACCGCCGCGCGGACCGAGGTAACGAAGCACCATCACGTCACCGGGCTTGATCCGGTTGGCCATGATGGCTGCCAGCGCGGACTGCTCGTCGTCGAACACGCGAGCTGGACCGGTGATCACCGGATTCTTCAGGCCGGTGATCTTGGCGACGCAGCCTTCCGGGGACAGATTGCCTTTCAGAATCGCGAGGTGGCCATGCTCGTACATCGGCTCGGCGACGGAGCGGATCACGTCTTGATCCTTGCGCGGCGTGTCGGGGATTTCCGACAGCGATTCGGCGATCGTCTTGCCGGTGATCGTCATGCAGTCACCGTGCAGCAGCCCGGCATTCAACAACACCTTCATCACTTGCGGGATGCCACCGGCGCGATGCAAATCGACGGCCAGGTACTTGCCGCTGGGCTTGAGGTCGCACAACACCGGCACTTTCTTTCGCATGCGCTCGAAGTCGTCGATCGTCCATTCGACGCCTGCCGCATGAGCAATGGCAAGAAAGTGCAGCACCGCGTTGGTCGAGCCGCCGGTGGCCATGATGACGGCCACCGCGTTCTCGATCGACTTGCGCGTCACGATGTCGCGCGGCTTCAGATCTTTCTTCACCGCCTCGACCAGCACCTGCGCGCAACGCGTGACGTTGGCAACGATCTCGTCCTCGACGTTGGCCATCGTCGACGAGTAAGGAAGGCTCATACCGAGTGCCTCGAACGCCGAACTCATCGTGTTGGCCGTGTACATGCCACCGCACGACCCGCTGCCCGGAATCGCGCGCCGCTCGATCTGGCAGAAATCCTCTTCACTCATCTTGCCGGCCGAGAACTGGCCGACCGCCTCGAACACGCTCACGATGTTGAGGTCCTGACCCTTGTAGTGCCCGGGCAGAATGGTGCCGCCGTAGACGTAGATCGCCGGCACGTTGGCGCGCACGATGCCCATCATTCCGCCCGGCATGTTCTTGTCGCAACCGCCGATCACGAGCACGCCATCCATCCACTGGCCGCCGACGCAGGTCTCGACGCAATCGGCGATCACCTCGCGCGACACCAGCGAGTACTTCATGCCTTCGGTGCCCATCGCCATGCCATCGCTGATGGTCGGCGTGCCGAAGATCTGTGGGTTGGCGCCGGCCTCCTGCAGACCCAGCACTGCCGCGTCGGCCAGGCGCTGAAGCCCCGAGTTGCACGGCGTGATCGTCGAATGGCCATTGGCCACCCCGATCATCGGCTTGGAGAAGTCGCTGGGCTGATAGCCCATCGCGTAGTACATCGACCGGTTGGGCGCACGGGCCACGCCCTCGGTGATGTTCTTGGAGCGGCGGTTCATGCTCATGCTGGGAACGTCCTTGCGATTCGTTTCTGCGACGTATCGTAGCCTGTGGCGCCGGGTCGGCCGCCTTTGCGGCGACAATGCGCCCCGTTCGAAAAGGAGCCCAAGCTGATGCTGGTGCTGAAGCATCCGCAGTTCGACCCGGTGGCGCTCGACCTGTCGGCAATCGGCCTGCCCATTGCCGTGCACTGGTACGGCCTGACGTACCTGGTGGCGTTCGCGCTGTTCTTGTGGTTGGCGCGCGTTCGGGTGGCGCGGCCGCCGTTCGTGGACACCGGTTGGACGAAACGCGACGTCGAAGATCTGCTGTTCTACGGCGTTCTGGGCGTGGTGATCGGCGGGCGCCTGGGTTACGTGCTGTTCTACAAGCCGGGCTACTACGCGGCGCATCCGCTGGAGGCATTCGCGGTGTGGAAGGGCGGCATGGCGTTCCACGGCGGTCTCCTGGGCGCGATCGTGGCCATGATGCTGTTCGCGAAGCTGCGCCACCGACCCTGGCTGCAGGTGACCGATCTCGTCGCGCCTTGCGTACCGACCGGCCTGGCGGCGGGGCGGATCGGCAACTTCATCAATGGCGAGTTGTGGGGCCGTCCTGCCGACCCCAGCCTGCCGTGGGCCATGGTGTTTCCCCAGTCGGGCAGCGATGTGCCGCGGCACCCGTCGCAGTTGTACCAATTTGCCCTCGAAGGATTGCTGCTGTTCGTCGTGCTCTGGCTCTATGCGCGCAAGCCGCGACAGGCTGGGCAGGTGTCGGGCGCGTTCCTGATCGGCTACGGTGTGCTGCGCTTCGTCGCCGAATACTTTCGTGAGCCCGACAGCTTCATCGGGTTGCAGGCACTCGGGTTGTCGCGTGGACAATGGCTGTGTGTGCCGATGGTCGTGCTCGGGATTGCGCTGACGATCTGGGCGAGCCGAGGGAAATCGAACGCATGAGGCAGGTGTTTCTCGACACGGAAACCACAGGACTGTCGCCCGAGAGCGGCGACCGCATCGTTGAAGTCGGCTGCATCGAGCTGGAGAATCGTCGTCTCACTGGCCGCACCAAACACTTCTACATCAACCCGCAGCGACCCAACAGCGAAGACGCGCTGAAGATCCACGGCCTCACCGACGAGTTCTTGTCCGACAAGCCCTTGTTTGCCGCGGTGGCCGACGAGTTGGTCGAGTTCGTGAGCGGCGCGGAGATCGTGATCCACAACGCCGCCTTCGACGTCGGCTTCATGGACGCCGAGTTCGCGCGCATTGGGCGGCCGGCCTTTGCTTCGCTGGTCCACAGAGTGACCGACACCTTGTCGCTGGCGCGCGAGATGTACCCTGGCAAGTCGAACTCGCTCGATGCCCTGTGCCGCCGCCTGGAGGTTGACAACTCCAACCGCACGCTGCACGGGGCGCTGCTCGATGCCGGCCTGCTGGCCGAGGTCTACATTCGCATGACGCGCGGCCAGGATTCGTTGGTGATCGACGTCGCGCAGACCGAAGCCGGTGGCCTCGTCGCCGGCGTGGCCGTCGATCTGTCGGCGTTCGACCTGATCGTCGTCGAACCCAGCGAGGACGAGATGAGGGCGCACGAGCACGTGCTGGCCGACCTCGACAAGGCCTGTGGCGGCCGCGCGCTCTGGCGAGTCGCCGTGGCATAATGCGCGCCGCTCGTACAGGGCGGTTAGCTCAGCGGTAGAGCACTGCCTTCACACGGCAGGGGTCGCAGGTTCGAACCCTGCACCGCCCACCAAACACATCAAGCCCGGCAACCCGTCAATGGGTTGCCGGGCTTTTTCCTGTGCGCGGGCGCACGGGAAGGCGTTCCAGGATTCATGACGGAGGCTCGCTTCTCGGACCGACTGTTCGTTCCCTCTCGGGAGAATTCCCTGCTCGCTCGGCGAGGTCCATAGCCTATGTTGGGGTGTCACTCGGAGATGCCATGAAGTCCGAACGCATCACGCTCGCCACCGACCGCCGCGAGCAGCCGATCAACTTCACCGAGATGCTGTGGTCCAGCCAGTCGACGCGATGGTCCGGCTTCCGGCTCGAGAAGCACCGCATCGGCCCGCGTGGCCGTCTCCACGACTTCAGCATGCCCGACATCCTGCTCGGCGTGTGCGTCTCCGGCTCGGCCCAGATGCATTACGAGCGGCGCGGCGATACACAGCACGCCGTGGTCCGCACCGGCAACTTCACGCTGCTCAACGTGGGCGAGCAGCAGCGCTCGATCGAATGGGCCGGCACCCGCGAGACGCTCTACATCCGCGTCGAGACCACCCAGCTGGAGCGCTACCTCCCGGAGCGGGCCGACGCGGGCCACGTCGAGGTGAACCCGCAGTACGGGATCGCCGATCCGCAGGTCGTGCGGCTGGCCGCCTGCATGTACGACGAGGCCGTCTCCGGCTGCCCGACAGGGCCGGCCTATGCCGAGTCGCTGTCGATGGCTCTGGCCGCCTACCTCCTGAAGCGCTACGCGCCCGCCGGCGCGCCGGAGGACATCGGCGGCGGCAATGCCTTCACGACCGTCGTGTCCTCGCGCATCGTCGAC
>DATKJN010000392.1:0-2941 GCA_035543655.1 Burkholderiaceae bacterium
AGCGCCCGCGCGTTTCTCGCTCGAAGTGGTGTCGCAAGGCTGCGCCGACGCAGGTTTGTGCTACCCGCCGATGACGAGTGCAGCACAGATCAGCCTCACCGCGTTCGGCGGCGACGGCAGCGCGCGCGTCACCGCCGCCAACGTCGATGCGAGTCCGGCTGCCGGCGTGGCGTTGGGCGGTGGGGGGACGACGTCCCCGGGCACCATGGCGCCGTCGGCCGGCAGCAGCACCTCGTCGTGGTTCGACGGCAGTGCGGTCGACAGCGTGCTGCAGAGCGGGCGCTTCTGGCTCATCGTCGGTGCGTTCTTCGCGATGGGCGTGGCGCTGTCGTTCACGCCTTGCGTGCTGCCGATGCTGCCGATCCTGTCGTCGATCATCGCCGGCTCCGGCGGGCCAGTGTCGCGTGGCAAGGCATTGCGGCTGGCCGCCAGCTATTCGCTGGGCATGGCGCTCGTGTACGCCGGCCTCGGCGTTGCGGCGGGACTGGCCGGCGAAGGCCTGGCCGCGCGGCTGCAATCGCCGCCGGTGCTGACGCTGTTCGCCGCGCTGCTGGCGGTGTTTGCGCTGTCGATGTTCGACGTCTACGAGTTGCGTCTGCCGTCGTCCTGGTCCACGCGCATGAGCGAACGCTCGCAGCGCCTGCCTGCCGGACAGATGGCCGGCGTGTTCGGCATGGGCGCGGTGTCGGCGTTGATCGTCAGTCCGTGCGTCAGCGCACCGCTGGCTGGCGCCTTGGTGTTCATCAGCCAGACGCGCGACGTGACGCTCGGTGGCACGGCGCTGTTTTCGCTGGCCGCCGGCATGAGCGTGCCGCTGATGGTGGTCGGTGGGTCGGCGGGCGAATGGTTGCCGAAGTCGGGTCCGTGGATGGCGTCGGTCAAGCGCGCGTTCGGCGTGCTGCTGTTCGGCGTGGCGATCTGGATCGTGCAGCCGGTGCTGGCGTCGTGGGCCGTGCTGGGAGCGTGGGGCCTGCTGCTGCTGGCCACCGGGTTCATGCTGCGGCCGTTCGACAGCCACAGCCATGCGCACGCGGCCGCACCGCGCACATGGCTCAAGCAGGCGCTGGGCGTGGTGGCGTTGATCCTCGGCGCGATGCAGATCGTGGGCGCGGCCTCGGGTGGCAACGACCCGCTCCAGCCGTTGTCGCACTGGGCGCGCGGCAACGGTGCAGCGGGTCTGCGCAGCGATGCCGGTCCGCGTTTTCAGAGCGTGCGCAGCGTCGCCGAGCTCGATCGCTTGCTGCAATCACCGGGGCGCCCGGTGATGCTCGACTTCTATGCCGACTGGTGCGTGTCGTGCAAGGAAATGGAGCGCTTCACGTTCACCGACCCGGTGGTCGCCGACAAGATGTCGCGTGCGCTGCTGTTGAAGGCCGACGTCACCGCCAACAACAACGACGACCGCGAACTGCTCAAGCGCTTTCGGCTGTTCGGCCCCCCGGGCACGATCTTCTTCGACGCGCAGGGTCGCGAGATCGCCGGCGCCCGCGTGGTGGGTTTCCAGAACGCCGAGCGCTTCGCCGCCACCCTGAACACCGTCGGCCTGTGACCTCGAATGGGTGCTCACCGTGGTAGAATTTCGGCCTCTATCGCGGGGTGGAGCAGCCTGGTAGCTCGTTGGGCTCATAACCCAAAGGTCGCAAGTTCAAATCTTGCCCCCGCAACCAGATTCAGCAGTGAGGCCCCTCAACCCCAGCTGCCAACCACGCCGACTTCGCAGTCGGCGTTGTTGTTTTCGGACCGGTGCGCCACGATGAGCGACCGGCAAGGTGCTGCGCATGGCCGATCTCGCGCGTGAGCGGGGCTTCACCGACATCGACGGTCGCCAGGTACCCGCCTTCGAGGTCGACGAATGACGGCACGAGGCGTTGTCTACGCTGTCGAGCCGGCGCTCGATGCCAGCGAGTTCCGCACGGTGCTGGTCGACTCGGGCCTCGGTTCGATCCGTCCGATCGATGACTTGCCGCGGCTGCATGCGATGTTGTCGGCCGCGCAGCTCGTGGTGACCGCCCGTCTCGATGAGCCCGGCCGACCGTTGGTCGGCGCGGCGCGCACGATCACCGACTTTGCGTGGTGCGCGTACCTGTCGGACCTGGCGGTGGTTCGCGCCGCACAGGGCCTTGGCATCGGCAAGGGATTGCTCGATGCGACACGCGCGCACCTGGGGCCCCGCGTGGCATTGATCCTGTCGTCGGTGCCCGACGCGGTGGCCTTCTACGAGCGCGTGCAGATGGAGCGCGTCGCCGACGCGTTCTGGTATCGGCGCGCCCGTTGAGCCGCCATGCGCGGCACGCCGTCAGACCGGGTCCCAGTTGAACACGTCGCCCGAGCGCTCCAGCCCGAGAAACGACGCCTTCAGCGCCGGCATCGCGTGATCGGCGATCTGCTGCGGTGTCCAGCCCTCGCTGCGCTGCACCGACCGCAAAGGGCGCGGCTGGCTCATCAGGAAAATCTCGTTGTTGCGTACCGCGAACACCTGCGCATTGACCTGCGCGGCTGAGTCGCCCAAGAGGTAGACCGCCAGCGGCGCGATCTTGGCCGGCACCATCTGCTTGATCTTCTCCACGCGCGCCTGCTGCTCGGGCGTGTCGGTCGGGATCGAGCCGGTCATGCGGCTCCATGCGAACGGCGAGATGCAGTTGGAGCGCACACCGAACTTGAGCATGTCCAGCGCAATGCTCTTGCTCAGTGCGGTGATGCCGAGCTTGGCCGCGCTGTAGTTGGCCTGGCCGAAGTTGCCGATCAGCCCCGAGGTGCTCGTCATGTGCACGAAGGCGCCGCTGTTCTGCTCCTTGAAGTGGTTGGCCGCCGCGCGGCTCACGTGATAGCAGCCATACAGATGCACCTTGATCACCGAATCCCATTCGTCATCGCTCATGCGATGGAAGATGCGGTCGCGCAGGATGCCGGCGTTGTTCACCACGCCGTCGATGCGCCCGAA
>DATKJN010000393.1:0-2050 GCA_035543655.1 Burkholderiaceae bacterium
CTCGATGCGGGCACGCGCAAGCAGGTGGTGCAACGGGCGCGCATCCTCGGTTTGTTGGAGGCCGAGGGCTAACGAGCCAGCCCGAGGTCCGGCCTCGGTCCACGTCGCCGCTTGCAAGCGGCTCCGGCTCGGCAGGCGACAGGGCGTGCGCAGGCACGCCCTGACGTCCGGCCTCGCCCCCCTCCACGATGGGGGGCTGGTGGAGGGGGTCCGTTCTTACGCTTCGTCCCAAGCCAAGAAGCCTCGCGCCCTTGGCATCAGGAGACGACAACATGGCCATCGCCACCCCACAAGCCCCTGCTGTCTTGCACAGCGCCTCGCTGGCTGACTCGATTCGCGTCGAGCCGCTCACCTGCGCCATCGGCGCCGAGGTGTCCGGCGTGCACCTCGGGTTGGCCTCGCGCTCGACCGAGTTGATGGCGCAGATTCGCGCGTTGCTGCTGCAGCACAAGGTGCTGTTCTTTCGCGACCAGGACATCACGCGCGCCGAGCACGTGGCGTTCGCGCGCCACTTCGGTGACCTCGAAGACCACCCGGTCGCCGGCAGCGATCCGGAGCATCCGGGCCTGGTGCGCATCTACAAGTCGCCCGACGCGCCGAACGACCGCTACGAGAACGCCTGGCACACCGACGCCACCTGGCGCGAGATTCCGCCGTTCGGCTGCGTGCTTCGTTGCATCGAATGCCCCCCGGTGGGCGGCGACACGATGTGGGTCAACATGGCGCTGGCCTACGAGCGGCTGCCCGAAGGCGTCAAGGATCAAATCATCGGCCTGCGTGCACGCCACAGCATCGAGGCGACGTTCGGCGCCGCGATGCCGATCGAAAAGCGCCTGGCACTGAAGGCGCAGTTCCCCGACGCCGAGCACCCGGTGGTGCGCACGCACCCCGAGACCGGCGAGAAGGTGCTGTTCGTCAACGCCTTCACCACGCACTTCACCAACTTCCACACGCCGCACCACGTGCGCGTGGGCCAGGACTACACGCACGGCGGCGCGCAGCTGCTGCAGTACCTGATCAGCCAGGCCTTCATCCCCGAGTACCAGGTGCGCTTCCGCTGGAAGGCCAACAGCGTGGCGATGTGGGACAACCGTTCGACGCAGCACTACGCGGTGATGGACTACCCGCCCTGCCACCGAAAGATGGAGCGCGCCGGCATCGTCGGCAGCGCGACCTTCTGATCCACGACAACCCCCTTCCCTTCGCCCCAGGACGCACCATGAATTTTCTCGACGGCTCGCTGTTTCCCGAGAACCAGGACAAGCTGGTCATCACCGCGGCGCCTTATGGCCCCGAATGGATCCCGTCGGACTTCCCGCAGGACATCCCGGTGACCATGGAGGCGCAGATCCAAAAGGCGGTCGACTGCTACAACGCCGGCGCCACGGTGCTGCACCTGCACGTGCGCGAACTCGACGGCAAAGGCTCCAAGCGCCTGAGCAAGTTCAACGAGTTGATCGCCGGCGTGCGCCGCGCGGTGCCCGACATGATCATCCAGGTCGGCGGCTCGATCTCGTTCGCGCCCGAAACCGACGGCGCGGCAGCCAAGTGGCTGTCCGACGACACGCGCCACATGCTGGCCGAGCTCGACCCGAAGCCCGACCAGGTGACGGTCACGGTCAACACCTCGCAGATGAACGTGCTCGAGCAGATGGAGGCCGCAGACATCGCCGGCACTTCGCTGGCCGATCCGGACAACTTCGCGGCCTACTCGAACATGATCGTGCCGTCGACGCCCAGCTTCTTCGAGGAGCATGTGCGGCGCCTGAGCGCCCGTGGCATCCAGAGCGCATTCCAGTTCTACAACATCAACAGCTTCGAGACGGTCGAGCGCCTGATCCGCCGCGGCATCTACATGGGCCCGCTGGTGTGCAACTGGGTGGCGATCGGCGGCGGCATGGACCAGCCCACGATCTACAGCCTGGCCAACTTCCTGCGCGCCATCCCTGACGGCTCGATGCTGACGGTGGAAAGCAGCATGCGCAACGTGCTGCCGATCAACATGATGGGCATCGCGATGGGCCTGCACGTGCGCTGCGGCATCGAGGAC
>DATKJN010000394.1:0-3806 GCA_035543655.1 Burkholderiaceae bacterium
GCATGGCAACTGGCGTGTCAGATCGGCGTCGAAGTCGCCGCGCCTCTGACGCAGGCGCTTGAGCGTGCGCTCGAGTTGCAAGCGACCGGCCGCATCGACCGCCCGGGCCTTCACATGCTCGTGAGCCAGATCGAGCACGCCCGCCGCGCCAGCATGGTGGGCCAGCAGATCGCGCGCCTCGCCCAAGGCGGAACACAACAGCAGACCGAAAACCTCAACCTCACACAATCGCTGCGCGAAGTGCTGGCTCAGCGTCAAGGTGAGCTCGATTCACGCGGTGTTGTCGTCAAGCAGGTGCTCAAGCCCGCCGAGGTCATCGTCGATGCAACGCTGCTGTCGTCGCTGCTGCACACGCTGCTCGATTGGGCGCTTCGCCATGCATGTTCATCGGTCGAGATCCAGCTCGACACGAAGTCGTGGCCTGCGCATGCGCGCCTGGTGTGTCGGTTCGACCACCTGCCACCGGATCGCGTTTCGGCACGTCCCTCGGGCAGCCGCGCAGCTGCAATGTCGCACCACGCCGCCGAGCTTGACTCGTTGCCTTGGCAGCTGCTGCTGCAACTCGCCCGCACCATGCAGTTGTCGATCGAACGTCAGGATGTCGGCGGCAGCAGCATGTTGACCCTGGAGTTTCCGCGCACCGCCAATGACAGCCTGGAAGGTGCTTCGTCATTCGACGCAATCAGCAGTGGCTTTGCGCTGTCCGGCGAGTCGCGCTCATTGGCAGGCAATCAGGTGTTGGTGATGTCCGTGCGGCGCGACGTGCGCAACCAGGTGCGACAGGCAGTCGCTCACATGGGCCTCACGCTCGACTTCGTCACCACCACGGATGCTGCGCGGGAGTACTGCCACCAAGGACTGCCGCACGCGATCGTCTATGAGTCGGCGCTGTACGACAGTGCCTTCGATCGCCTGCGTGGTGATGTCCGCCAGCAGTGTCCCGAACTCGCCTGGATCGAGATCACCGAACAAGGTGAGGCGTTCGAAATCTCCAGTTTCGGTGGCATGTCGATGGCGCGCGTGGGCCGGGATGCGATCGGCACCTCACTGCCGTCTGCGTTGATGTTCGAGTTGGCCAAGGGCCTCTGACTTGGCGAGGCCGCGTCAGCGGCCAAACACCTTGCGCAGGATTGCACTGCCTGTAGCGACCGGGTCGCGGCGGATCTTGCGCTCCTCCTCGCCGATCATCAGGTACAAGCCGTCAAGCGCCTTGGCGGTCACGTGCTGCTGCAAATTGGCGTCTTCGGGCTTGACCAAACCGAAACGGCTCGCACGATCTGCCACCTCGTTGTACTTCTCGGCCAGCGCGAGACGCTCGGTTGCGCGGGTGACGATCGGCAAGAACCTCTCGCCCAGGGGCGTTCGCGTCTTGACCGCGAAATAGTCGGTCACCGAGGTGTCGCCACCGCGCACGATGCGCAGCGCATCGTCCACCGAGATGCCTTTGGCCGCTTGCACCAGCAACGATTTCGCTTCGGGTACCGCCTGCTCAGCGGCGCGATTCATGCTTGTGACCAGTTCGTCCACTCGCTTGCCCTGGCCAAGCTTGCGCAGCAGCTTGCCGGCGTCTTCAAGGTAGCCAGGCAACGGAATGCGCACCTTCGGATTGGCCAAGAAGCCATCACTCTTGCCGAGCAGGGCCACGGCCGACAGCGCACCGCGCTCAAGTGCGGCACGAATGCCAGTGGCAGCATCGGCTTCCGTCAGGTTTGCGGCTCGCGCACCCAGCGAGCACGGCAACAGCCAACCCAGGTGGACAAGGCAGGTGCGGCGATCCAAGGCAACTCCTTCAGCGCGCCCCACGCACGGTGCGCCTCACACGGCGTGCTCGACACCGGCGCCAGCAGCCTGCCGATCGGCGTGGTAACTCGACCTCACCAGCGCGCCAACCGCGGCGTGCGTGAAACCGAGCATCTGTGCCTGCGCTTCGAACGCCTTGAACACATCGGGATGCACATAGCGCAGCACCGGCAAGTGGTGTGTCGATGGGGCGAGGTACTGGCCGATCGTCAGCATGTCGACACCATGCGAGCGCATGTCACGCATGACTTGAACAATCTCTTCATCGCTCTCACCCAGGCCCACCATCAGCCCGCTCTTGGTCGGCACCTGAGGAAACATCCGTTTGAAGCGCTGCAGCAGTTGCAGGGACACCTGGTAATCCGAGCCGGGACGCACCTGCTTGTACAGCCGAGGCACGGTCTCGAGGTTGTGGTTCATCACGTCGGGCGGAGCCTGACCCAAGATCTCCAGGGCACGGTCCATTCGACCGCGAAAGTCGGGGGTCAGAATCTCGATGCGCGTTTGCGGCGATTTCTCGCGAACCCGGCGAATGCATTCGACAAAGTGACCCGCGCCGCCGTCACGCAGATCATCACGGTCAACGCTGGTGATCACCACGTACTTGAGCTTGAGCGCGGCAATCGTCGCTGCCAAGTTGCGCGGCTCATCGGCGTCGAGCGGATCGGGTCGGCCGTGACCCACATCGCAGAACGGACAGCGCCGCGTGCACTTGTCGCCCATGATCATGAAGGTCGCCGTGCCATGGCCGAAGCACTCGCCAATGTTCGGGCAGGAAGCCTCTTCACACACGGTGTGCAGCCGGTGCTCGCGCAAGATCTGCTTGATCTCGTAGAAGCGCGTCGTTGGCGAGCCCGCCTTCACGCGAATCCACTCCGGCTTCTTCAGCGAGGGCGCGGCCACCACCTTGATGGGGATGCGCGCGGTTTTGGCCTGGGCCTTCTGCTTGGCCGAAGCGTCGTAGCCGTCGAAGTCGCTCTGGGTGTCGGTGGGCGAGGTCATTTGGGTTCAGGGACACAGCAGTGCCGACAGCCGTGCACCGAGCAACTCGGCAACGTGCTCCCACCGTGCGTCGACACCCAGTGTAGCGAGGTCGACCGATTTCAGCCCCGCGTAGCCGCAGGGGTTGATGCGTGCGAAGGGTTGCAGGTCCATCGCCACGTTGATCGCGACACCGTGGTAAGTGCAGTGATTCGACACCTTCACGCCGAGCGCCGCCACCTTCGCCAATCCGGCAAAAGGATCGGCCGCATTCGACACCCCACTTGCATGACCCGCCGGGTCGGCCAACCGCACGTAGATGCCGGGAGCACCCGCGACGCGATGGCCGGTGAGCGCATGCGCGGACAGCACGTCGAGCGCAGCCTGCTCGAGGCGGTAGACAAACTCCTTCACGTAGATGCGCAGGCGCCGAAGGTCGACCAGCGGGTAGGCCACCACTTGGCCGGGGCCGTGGTAGGTCACCTGTCCGCCGCGATCGGTGCGCAGCACTGGGATGGCGCCGGCATCGATCACGTGTTCGTCACGCCCCGCCACGCCAAGCGTGAACACCGGATCGTGCTCGACGAGCCAGACCTCGTCGGGCGTGTCGGGATCGCGGGCATGGGTGAACTCGCGCATGGCCACCTCCACCGTGCGGTAGTCGCGCCGACCGAGCCTGTGGACGTGCATCGCGCGCTGGCCTACAGCGCCACCTTGACCATCGGATGCGACGACAGCTCGGCGTAGAGGGCGTCGAGCTGCGCGCGGCTGGTGGCCGTCACGGTGATCGTGATGCCCAGGTAGTTGCCGGCACGGCTGGGTCGCAACTCGATCTTGGTGTCGTCAAACGATGGATCATGACGGCGTGCCACCGCGACGATCGCCTCGACAAAGCCATCGACCTGCGCGCCCATCACCTTGATCGGAAACGCGCTCGGGTAGTCGATCAGCGAAGCCGATCCGTCGTCAGGCACCGGCATGCGAAACGGCCTCAGATCGACTGCGTCTGCTTGGCGCGCTGATAC
>DATKJN010000395.1:0-3920 GCA_035543655.1 Burkholderiaceae bacterium
CCGGCCACGCCGCTCTTGCCGATCCCCACGAGCAACGCGCCGGGAATGGCAACGGCATAGAACGCGGGGTCGGTGATGAGGGTCAAGGTGGCGCGCGTGACGGCGCGGCCGTCGGTGAAGCGACAATTGTCCCGTGTTCCAACCTTCCCAGCACGACGTGCGGCGATTCCTCTGCGATGCGTGGCGCAAGCGCCGCGATGCCGCGCAGATGACGCCGATCGAAACGCTCGCGTCACTGTGGATCGTTGAGCATCCCGAATACGACGCCGAGCTGGCCGACGAGCAAGCCGCGCTGGCTGCCGACTACCAGGTCGAGGGCGGGCGCGCCAACCCGTTCCTGCACCTGTCGATGCACCTGACGATCAGCGAACAGTGCTCGATCGACCAGCCGCGCGGCATTCGCGCCGCCGTGGAGGCGTTGGCCGCGAAGTTGGACTCGCTGCACGAGGCGCACCACCAGGCGATGGAGTGCCTCGGCGAGATGATCTGGACCTCGCAGCGCAGTGGCAAGCCGCCCGACGGCGAGGCCTATCTGGAGTGCGTGAGACGGCGTGCGAGCAGCTGAGTCATTGACTCCCGATGCCGAACCACTCCACGGTGACGTAGTTGTCGGCGCGGTGCACCGCGGTGACCGGCTGCCGTGCCGACCACGGGATCACCTGGCGGTGCAACGGAATCGTGTGCACCTGCTCCTTCCACTCGGCAAGCGCGGCCTTGATCAGCGCCTCGCGCTTCTTCGGGTCGGCCTCGGTGCTCGACTGCGCGGCGATGGCGTCGAACTTGTCATTGCGTGAGCGGCCGTAGTTGTAGAAGCCCACGCCCTTTTCACCGGAGTTGCGCATCACCGGCGTCAGCGTGGTCTCGGCATCGGTCACCGCGCCGCCCCAGCCCAGCATGTACATCGAGGTGTCGTACTTCTCCAGCTTGGGGAAATAGGTGGTGCGCGGCATCGCATTGACGCGCACCTTCACCTTGATCTGCGACCACATCGCGGCCAGCGCGATGCAGATCTCCTCGTCGTTGACATAACGGTTGTTCGGGCAGTCGAGCGTGACCTCGAAACCGTCGGCGTAGCCGGCATCGGCCATCAGCTTGCGCGCGGCGTTGAGGTCGAACGGGAATCGGCTCTCCAGCGCCGGATCGTTGAACGACGCCAGCGGCGAGGGCGTCATGCCGCCCGTGGGCACGCTCTGATTGTTCATCAGCTTGGTCTTCATCGTTTCGATGTCGATCGCCTGGTACAGCGCCTTGCGCACGCGCTGGTCCTTGAACGGATTCTTGCCCTTGACGCTGCTGTACAGCAGCTCGTCGCGGTGCTGGTCCATGCCGATGAACACCACGCGGTTCTCGGGCCCGTCGATCACCTTCACCCCCGCGGTGTTGCGCAGCCGTGGCACGTCGCGCGGCGCCGGATCGAGCACGAAGTCGAGTTCTCCCGACACCAATGCCGCAAGGCGGGTGGCGTCGTTGGAGATCGGCGTGAACACTTCCTCCTGCACATTGCCGTCGTGCTTGGTCCACCAGCCGGCGTACCGCTTGTGCGTGGTCTTGATGCCCGGCTGTCGCGTGGCCAGCATGTAGGGCCCGGTGCCGTTGGCGTTGAACGAGGCGTAGCTCTCCTCCTTGTTCTTGAAGTCGAGCGGCTTCAGCACCTTGTGCTTCTCGCTCCACGACTTGCTCATGATGAACACGGCATCGAGATGCTGCAGAAAGATCGGGTTCGGCGCGGCGAGCTGGAACTCCACCGTCATGTCGTCCACCTTCTTCGGCGTGCCGAGCGCGCTGGCGTAATTGGCGATCTGCGAGGTGGGTTCGCGCGCCCGCATCACCGAGAACACCACGTCATCGGCAGTGAATGGCGAGCCATCGTGAAACTTCACGTTGGGCCGCAGCTTGAAGCGCCAGTTGGTCGGCGAGGTCTGCTGCCACTCGGTGGCCAGGCTGGGCACGATGTTGAGGTTTTTGTCGCGGCGGATCAGCCGCTCGTAGACCATCTGATTGATCGAGTTGGTCAGACCCTCGTTCTGCGACACCGGGTCCATCGTTTGCGCGTCGCCCTGGCTGGCCCAGCGCATGGTTTGGGCGTGCAGGGTTGCGGCGGTCCCGGCGCCCAGCAGCGCCACGGCCAAGATCAGCGGTTTCATGGGCATCTTTCCTCGAGGCGGTGGGCCACAGTGTGGCCCACCAGCGCCGCCCCGGTGCGCCCGGTTCAACCCTAACCCGGCCGCCGCGCGGCAGCCACGCGCTCACTGGGCCTTGATGCCCGCCGCCTTCACGACCTTGGCGGCGTCGTCCATCTCGGCGCGCATGAAGCGATCGAACTCGGCCGGGTTCATCGCCATCGGCTCGGCGCCGAGCGCCGCCATGCGCGCCTGCACATCGGCCTCGCCGAGCACCCGGTTCACGCTGCGGTTGATCTTGTCGACCACGTCGTTGGGCGTGCCGGCCGGCGCGAACACACCGACCCAGAGGTTGTAGTCGAAGCCGGGCAGGCCCGACTCGGCCACGGTCGGCACGTTGGGCAGCAAGCTCGAACGCTTGGCCGAGCTGACCGCGAGCGCCACCAGCTTGCCGTCGCGCACCTGCGGCAGCGCAGCCGAGATCGGCGAGAAGAAGTACGACACGCGACCGGCGATGGTGTCGGTCATCGCTTCAGGGGTGCCCTTGTAGGGCACGTGGATCACGTCGATGCCGGCCGCGAGCTTGAACTTCTCGGCATTGAAGTGGGTGCCGCTGCCGATGCCGGCCGAGCCGAAGTTCACCGCACCGGGGCGCTTCTTCGCATCGGCGATCAAGTCGGCCACCGTCTTGTAGCCGCTGGCGGCCGAGGTGACCAACACATTGGGCTGGCCGGCGAGCGGCACCACCTGCACGAAATCCTTCAGCGTGTCGTACGGCAGCGCGGTATAGATGAACGCATTGGCGGCGTGCCCCGACGAATGCACCATCAGCGTCGTGCCGTCGGGCGCCGACTTGGCGACCGCGCCGGCTGCGATCGTGCCACCGGCACCGGGCCGGTTGTCGATCACCACCGACTGGTTCCACATCTCGTTGAGCCGCTGGCCCACGGTGCGCGCCAGGATGTCGGTCGCGCTGCCGGCGGTGAACGGCACGACGATCCTCACCGGCTTGCTCGGAAACTCCTGCGCGGCGCCGAGCGCGGGCGCCAGCGCGAACAGGGCCACACCGAGGAGACGCAGTGTCTTCATGTCAGATCCTTTCCGCGCGCCGACAGCCCGTCGTCGACCGGCGCGTTTTCGCTCTGGAGTTGCAGGCCCGACGCGCGAGCCTGTTGCACGATCAACTTGGCGAAGTCGCCGTCGTCGAGGCCGTTGCCGATCAGGCTCTGCACCAGGTCGCGCGTGATCGACGCCAGCGGCATCGGCACCTGGAACGTGCGCGCTGCATCCAGCCCCAGGTCGAGGTCCTTGCGCAGCAGCTGCGGCGTGAAGGTGACCGCGAAGTCCAGGTTGACCAGCGCCGGCGTCTTGTAGCGCGAGAAGGTCGAGCCCATCACGCTTTGGTTGATGAACTCGAGGAAGGCGGCGCGCGGCACGCCGGCCTTCTGCGCCAGCACCGTGATCTCGGCCAGCGACTGGATCACCACGCCAAGGAACACGTTGTGGCAGATCTTGACGATGCGCGCCAGTTCACCGTCGCCGACATAACTCGCTGCCGGACCCATCATTTTCAGCGCCGGCAGCGCGGCGTCGAATGCGGCGCGCGGCCCCGAGCAGACGAACGACAGCCGCCCCGCCTTGATGACCTTGGCGTTGCCCGACACCGGCGCGGCCAGCATCTGCACGCCGCGCTGGCTCAACGACGCGCGCAACTCGGCCGAGCCTTCGAGCGAGATCGACGAGCACTCGATCACCATCTTCGGCGCGCGATCTCCCGACAGCAGGCCGCGCGGCCCGTTG
>DATKJN010000396.1:0-2125 GCA_035543655.1 Burkholderiaceae bacterium
CTTGCTGGATCGCACGATAGGCATGCAGGTCGTCGTGGCCTACCACCGAGAACGGCGAATTGATCAGCCGCGAGTACACGCAGGTGCGCTCCAGCAGCTGCGACGGCGCACCCTTGAGCCGGAAGGTCCAGCTTTCGACGATGGTCTTGTTGGCCGCCACCGGTTTGGCCACGCGGATGGCCTGGATCGCGCCCTTGATCGTGAGATTCGGGTAGTACACCGTGTTGTGGCGCGCCATGCCCAGGATCTTGGCGGCCCGCTCTTCGCCGTACGCTGCCTTCATCGCCGCGTCGTACTCGGGCAGCGCGGCGTATTTGCTGTGGATGCTGAAGTGCACGCCGGAGAAGCTGTGCCCGTTGTCGTACACGCGCACGCCCATGTCCTCGAAGAACTTGTAGTCCGACACGAACGGCACGAACTGCTCGATCGCCATCGGCTTGGGCGCTTCGGCCGGCTGGCCGGCCCACATCTTCTTCGCGGTGCCGGCCGACGATTCATGCACCACCATCGGATGCATCGTGTCTTTCAGGTTCTCGATGAACATCTTCCAGTTGCACGGGTGCGCGAACCGCAGGCAGCCGCCGGCGATCTCCAGTTGGCCCTCGGGCGAACGGTCGGCCATGTTGTCGATCGAGCTCAGCGAGTCGCCGAAGTACTCTTCGAAGTCCGGCCCCGCGTCGCCGAGCTTGATGAAGATGAAGCCGCGGTACAGCCGCACGTGTTTTACCGGCGTGAGGCCGCGCCCGGACTCGCACTGCATCATGCCGGTGCCTTCGTAGCCGCTCTTCAGCGGCACGGCGAGCAGCGAGCCGTCGGTCTTGTAGGCCCAGGCGTGGTACGGGCAGCGGAAGAACTTGGCCGTGTTGCCGCTGGGTGCACTGACCACGCGGGCGCCCTTGTGGGCGCAGCGGTTCATCAGCACGCGCACCGAGTCGTCGTCGTGGCGCACCACGATCAGCGGCCGGCCGGCGACGTCGTTGGTGATGAAGTCGCCGGCCTTGGGCACCTGGCTGTCGTGGCCGACGTAGTTCCAGGTGTTGACGAAGAAGTGCTCCTGCTCGAGCGCGAAGATCTCGTCGCTGATGTACAGATCGCGGTGCA
Source organism: Burkholderiaceae bacterium (assembly GCA_035543655.1). GTDB lineage: Bacteria > Pseudomonadota > Gammaproteobacteria > Burkholderiales > Burkholderiaceae_C > JAEUPI01. Next base: position 1,102 of record DATKJN010000396.1, read on the forward strand.
CACGATCGGGCTGCACCAGCGCACGCACGGCATCTGGGTGGCCAAGGTATCGGCTGCGGGTCGATTGCATGGGTAGCGTGCGTTCGGCGCCCGGCATGCGCCAGCGCCGCGCCTGCAATGGTGCCACCGCCAAGAGACCCTCCGGCACTCCGGTTGCCCCAGCCTGTTAGGGTGATGCCCCGAACGGAGTGGCCGATATTTCGCGATATAGTGCGCGCCTTCCGCGACGGGGCCGCTGTCGCGCGCCGCCCACAAGGTGGTGGACCGACCTGATGCACAGCGATCGCCAAGCGCAACCCGCCGCGCGTCGACTGGAGGACAGCGAGTGAATTACGCCGAGCAGCAGCGCAACCCATCCAAGCACATGGTGGGGCTCGGTGTCGTCATCGTGATGCACATCATTCTCGGCTGGGCTTTGTTGAACGGCCTGGCGCGCAAGGTGGTCGAAGTGGTCAAGGGTCCGATCGAGACCAAGATCATCGAAGAGGTCAAGCCGCCTCCGCCTCCGCCGCCCGAGAATCTGCCTCCGCCACCCAAGCTCCCGCCCCCGCCGCCGGCTTACATGCCGCCGCCGGAAATCAAGATCGAAACCCCGCCGCCGCCTGCACCCACGATCACGGTGCAGACCACGCCGCCGCCGCCCGCGCCTCCCGTCACGATCGCCCCGCCGCCCACGCCCGAAGCCGTGCCCGCGCCGCCAGCGCCGGTGCCGGCGCGCGTGGCTCCGCAGGTGAACTTCAACACCGATTGCGAGAAGCCCGCTTATCCGCCGGCCGCCGCCCGTGCCGAAGCCATGGGCGTGGTGCGCATCAAGGTGACGGTGGGAACCGACGGCCGCGCCACCGCCACCGAGATCGCCAAGAGCTCGGGGCCGTCGCGTGAACACAAGCTGCTCGATCGCGCCGCCGAAGCCGCCATCAAGAACACCTGCAAATTCAAACCCGGTACGGTGGACGGCAAGCCCGAGACGCTGACCACTTTCGTCGAATACGACTGGAAGCTGAACTAGCGACCAGTGTTGTCC
>DATKJN010000397.1:0-3368 GCA_035543655.1 Burkholderiaceae bacterium
CAGTTTTCGCCGATCTGGATTGGCACGCGGCTCTTGCGGCGGATCTGCGCGTGGCCCTCGTAGTCGTCGGCACGCGTCGGCTCCTCGATCCAGGCCAGCCCTTCGTCGGCCAGCACGTCGCAGCGTCGCATCGCCTCGGCCACCGACAGCGATTGGTTGTAGTCGCTCATCAGCAGCAGCTTGTCGCCGACCGATCGGCGCACCGCGCGCACGACCTCGACGTCGTCGCGTGCGTCGGCGTAACCCAGTCGCACTTTCACGGCCTTGAAGCCCGGCGCGGCCAGCTCGATCGCCTCGCCGGCGGCACGCGATGCCCCGATGATGCCGAGCCCGCAGCTGTTGTACGCCGGCACGCGCTTGCACTCGCCGCCGAGCAGACGCGCCAGCGGCAGACCTTGTGCGCGCGCCAACGTGTCCCACGCCGCCATGTCGATGCCGGCCATCGCCATGCCGCTGAAGCCCGACGCGCCGAGCAGGCGGAACGTGCGCTGCAGCTTGGCGTCGAGCTCCAGCGGCGCGACCGCGTCGCCCTTGAGAAACTCCGACAGATTCTGCAGCAGCTGCACCACCGGCTTCAGCGCCAGCGGCGTGTAGCAGAACAGGTAGGTGCGGCCGGTCACGCCCTCTTCGGTCACCAGGTCGATCAGCGCCAGCGGCGCGATGCGCACGGTGCCGCCGCTGGTCTGCAGCGGCCGCCGCATCGGCGCCTGCACGGCACGCACGCGCAACTCGCGCAGCGTGAGCTTGGGATGTGATGAAGAAGCCATGTCGATCCTCCGTCAATACGGCGCGCCGTCTTTGCGGGCGAAGCGCCACTGGCCGTTGATCTGCACGGCCTGGATGTCGTCGTCGGGGTAGCTCGCCTGCTCGCCGGGCGTGCGGTCGCCGATCTCGAGATACAGCACGTCGGCATCGGTCTCGTTGACCAGGTGGTGCGCATTGCCAGTGCCGCACTTGAAGCCCGCGCACATGCCGGGCGACAACGGCGTGCGCCCTTCGTCGGTCACCAGCGTCGGGTGGCCTTCGAGGATGTAGACGAACTCGTCTTGCTTGGTGTGCGCATGGCGCAGCGACGAGATCGCCCGCGGTGCCAGGCGCGTGAGGTTGACCCCGAAGTTCGTCAGCCCGAACGCCTCGCCGAGTGCGCGCTTCTCGCGCCCGGCGACACGCGCCGCGAACGTCGGCGGATAGTTGGTCTGCTTGGCACGCGGCGCGACATCGAGCGCCTTCAGCGCCGGTGCACGTGGAGGCATGGTCATGCGGCCCTCCTTGCGATCAGGCAGCGCGCCGCGGCTCCAGCGCCAGGCGCACGGCGAGCGCGCCCAGCACGAAGCCCATCACGTAACGTTGCACCGCCAGCCACAGCCGGTGCTGGGCGAACCAGGCGGCCAGCGCGGCACCAAACAAGATAATCAACGAATTGATCGAGAAGCTGACCACGATCTGCGTGACGCCCAGCGTGACGCTCTGCAGGAACACCGAGCCGCGTTCGGGGGCCACGAACTGCGGAAACACCGACAGGTAGAACACCGCGATCTTCGGGTTCAGCAAGTTGGTGATGAAGCCCATCGCGAACAGCTTGCGTGGCGAGTCGGGCGGCAGCGGCTTGGGCTCGAACGGCGAACTCGCGCCCGGCCGCAGCGACTGCCACGCCAGCCACAGCAGGTAGGCCGCGCCGGCCCATTTGAGCAGTTCGTAGGCGAGCGGCACGGCCATGAACACCGCTGTCAGGCCGATCGCGGCCGCAAACACGTGCATCAGAAAACCCGCCACCACGCCGAGCAGCGACACGAAGCCGGCGCGGCGTCCCTGGCACACCGAGCGCGACAGCACGTAGATCATGTTGGGACCGGGCGTCAACACCATCAGCAGCGCCGCGCCAGCGAACAGCAGCCATTCACTCGTCGGGATCATCATCGGTCAGCTCGCTCCCGGACTGCATCGATGCTCCATGCGCCGGCCGCCCCGGGCTGAAGTCGGCGGCGAAGGATACGACGGCGCGCGATCCGCTGCCGACGCAACGCGCATTGGCACCTGGGCGCGCACTGCCCTTGCGCCTGCCTCACAGTCGCGCGTTCAGCTGCTCTCGCTCGGCCTTGGTCAGCACATGCGGTGCCAGCACCGGCATGCCGCTGTCGGCGTCGAAGAACGGCGATCGCTTGTAGCTGCCGCTCATGCGCGCGCCGAACACCGTGCGCATGAAACGCAGTGCACTGCCGAGCAGCTGGCGTGAACGCTCAGTCACCGGCGTGGTGGCCGAATCGAGGTTGAGCCGCAGCGTCACCGGACCGAACGAGCGCTCGATCGGCACGCCGGCACCTTCGAGGCAGGTGTGCACCAGGCCGACGTACGCGGTCTTGGCGTTGCGCGACGTGTTGCCGATCGGCGTGCGGCAACAGCTTGCATACCAGCGCAGCAGACCGCGCGGCGACATCGACATGCAGGCGAGCGCGTCGAGCCCCTGGTCGATCACCACGTGCTGCGGGTGGATGGCGATCACGTCGGTGCCACCGTGCACATCGAGCACGCCGTCGGCGCGACCGAGAAAGTGCGCGTAGGCCTGGCAGTCCTTGCAGTAGCACACGCCGCGAGCCATCGCCTGCAGTGGCGCCGACACGTGGCCCTGCAGCGTGCCGCAGCGGCAGCGCAAGGGATGGTTCATGCCTGGCTCCAACATTGCACCAGCAGGCGCGCGCGACGCGTCAGCTCGCCGGCCACGACACCGGGCGCGTACAGCGAAGAGCCCACGCCGACACCGGTGGCGCCGGCGGCCTTGAAGGCCGCGATGTTGGCTTCGCCGACGCCGCCGACCGCGTACATCGGCGTGCCCGGCGGAAACACCGCACGCCACGCCTTCATCACCGGCGGACCGAGCATCTCGCCCGGGAACAGCTTCAAGCCCAGCGCGCCGGCGGCCAGCGCCGCGAAGCCTTCGCTCGGCGTGGCGACGCCGGGCATCGAGAACAGGCCGCGCTGCACGGTGCGTTGCACCACCGCGACATCCAAATTGGGCGCCAGCACCAGCGTCGCGCCGGCATCGGCTGCGTGATCGACATCGGCCGCCGACAGCACCGTGCCGGCGCCGATGCGCGCCTGCGCGCCAAACGTGCGCGCCAGCCGCGCGATGCTGTCGAACGGCTGCGGTGAATTGAGCGGCACCTCGATGACGCCGATGCCGCCCGCGATCAGCGCCTCGGCCACGCCCAACACTTCGTCGGGCTGCACGCCGCGCAGGATCGCGATCACCCCTTCGATGGATTTCATCGTCCGTCAGGCTCCGTCGTTGTCGTTGGGGTCGTCAAACCCGCGGCAGCCGCCACGCGCCACTGTCCGCGCGTGGTGGCCTCGCGAGCCGCGCGCTGCACCGC
>DATKJN010000398.1:0-7339 GCA_035543655.1 Burkholderiaceae bacterium
GGACGACGATACCGTGCGGCGCGATGCGATACTGGCCGCGGCATCGAACATCGGTGCCGATCCACGAGCGAGGCGCCCTTGAGCATCAACGCCAACACCTTTCGGCTCGACGGCCGCGTGGCCTTCGTGACCGGCTCGTCCACCGGCATCGGGCTGTCCATCGCGCGCGGGCTGGCACAGGCCGGCGCCACCGTGGTGCTCAACGCACGCAATGCCGGGCGCCTGAAGGAAGCCGCCGCGGCGCTGGCCGACGAGGGGCTCAAGGTGCACACGCGCGCCTGCGACGTGACCGATGCACCGGCGGTCGATGCGGCGGTGGAAGCCATCGAGCACGAGGTGGGTCCCATTCACACGCTGGTGAACAACGCCGGCATCACGCGCCGCAAGCCGTTCATCGAGATGAGCGACGCCGACTGGCACGACATCATGCACACCAACGTCGACAGTGCGTTCTACGTCGGCCGCGCGGTGGCGCGCCGCATGGTGCCGCGCGGCAGAGGGCGCATCATCAACACCTGCTCGGTGATGAGCGAGCTGGCGCGCCCGGGCACGGCGCCGTATGCCACCAGCAAGGGCGCGCTGAAGATGCTGACGCGCGCGATGGCGGTCGAGCTGGCGCCACACGGCATCACCGTGAATGCGATCGCGCCGGGCTACTTCAAGACCGAGCTCACCGCGCCGCTGGTGGCCGACACCACGTTCAGCAACTGGCTGGTCAACCGCACGCCGGCGCGCCGCTGGGGCGACGTGTCGGAACTCGCGCCGGTGGCGTTGTTTCTCGCCAGCGACGGTGCCAGCTACGTCAACGGCCACATCCTGTTCGTCGATGGCGGTCTGACTGCCACCGTGTGAAACCCATCGCGTCGCACAACCAACCATGAGCGTGTTCACCAAGACGATCCTCTACACCGCGGCCGATGGCCGTGCGCGCTGGCGCGACGAGTCGATTGCGCTCACCGAAGGCAAGCCGCAGGCGCGGCTGTCGGCGCTGATGCAAAGCGGCGGCTACCAGCTGCGCGAGAGCCCGATCGGCTTTCGCAGCGAGTTTCATTGCACCGAGAACCCGCAGTGGGTGTTCATCCTGCGTGGCCACATGGAAATCGGCCTGCAGGACGGCAGCTCGCGGGTGTTCGCGCCGGGCGACCACTTCTATTCGGCCGACATGGTGCCCACCGGGGCGCAGTTCGACCCCGCGGTGCACGGCCATTGGAGCCGTCAGGTTGGCAGCGAGCCGCTGGTGACCCTGTTCGTGCGCGGCTGAAGGCGCCGCGCCAACGCTCCGCAGGCTCTAACGCTTGCGCCGCACCGTGGACAGGTTGGTGGCCATGGCCTGCACGATGCCAGATACCAGCGCGCCTTCGGACACGCGCGCATCATGGTTCATGACGCGGGTGCACAGCTCCAATGCCGTGCGCAGCTGCTTCTCGGTGAGTCGGGCGGCGGCCTCGAGCCATTCGCGCTCTTGCTGCTCGTCGTAGGTTTCGGCCAGGGGGTCCGCCTTTCGTGCGTGGAGGCGCACTGTCCCACATCGGTTCGGCACACGCAAACCACTTCTGGGCGGCGACGATCCGGCCATAGCGCCCGCGCGGTCATACTTGGCAACTCGTCTTGAAACCGGAGACCGCAAGACCATGGATCTTTCGCGCTTCGCCCGCCGCCGCTACACGCGCGGCGCCACGCCGATCGAGCCGTTGCCGCGTTTTTCGGCGGCGCTGGCCGCAACGTGTCCCGGCGGCAAGGGCCCCGAGGTGTGGATCAAGCGCGATGACCTGCTCGGTCTTTCACCGGGCGGCAACAAGACGCGCAAGCTCGAGTTCCTGGTCGCCGACGCGCTGCAGCAAGGTGCCGACACGCTGATCACCTGCGGCGCGCCGCAGTCGAACCATTGCCGCCTGACGCTCGCAGCCGCAGTCAAAGAGGGCATGAAGTGCCGCTTCGTGATTGAAGAGCGTGTGGCCAACAGCTACCGGGACGACGCCAGCGGCAACCACTTTCTGTTCCGCCTGTACGGCGTCGAAGACATCACCGTGGTGCCCGCCGGCAGCGACATGGCGGCGGCGATGCAGCGCGTGGCCGATACCCTGAAGGCGCAGGGCCGCAAGGGTTACGTCATCCCGGGCGGCGGCTCCAACGCGATCGGCGGTCTCGGCTACGTGGCCTGCGCGCAGGAGTTGCAATCGCAGGCCTTCGAACGCGGCGTGGGCTTTCACAGCGTGATCGTCGGCTCGGGCAGCTCGGGCACGCACGGCGGCCTGCTGACCGGCTTTCTCGGCAACCGGATCGAGACGCCGATCATCGGCATCGACACCAGCCGCGAGCCGGAGCAGCAGGTGCCGCTGGTGCACGCCGAAGCCCAGGCAGTGAGCGATTTGCTCGGGCTCAACCTGCAAGTGCCGCCAGGCGCGGTGCGCTGCATCGGCGGCTACTGGCAGCCGAAATACTCGGTGCCGAACCGGCGCATGGTCGAGGCGGTGCAGATGCTGGCGCGCACCGAGAGCATCCTGCTCGACCCGGTGTACACCGGCAAAGTGATGGCCGGCCTGATCGGCCTGGCGCGGGCGGGCGAATTGCGCGCCGGCGAACGCGTGCTGTTCCTGCACACCGGCGGCGTGCCGAGCCTGTTCGCCTACCAGGACGTGCTGCTCAAGCCCGGCGTCGACCTGGCGCCTTGAGCGCCACGCTATTCCTTCACCGACCCCGTCAAGCCCGACACGTAGTACTCGACGAAGAACGAGTACACGAAGGCCACCGGCAGCGAGCCGAGCAGGGCGCCGGCCATCAGCGAGCCCCAGTGGTAGACGTCGCCCTCGACCAGCTCGGTCACCACGCCGACCGGCACCGTCTTGGACTCCGACGACGACACGAAGGTGAGCGCGTAGATGAACTCGTTCCAGCTCAGCGTGAAGGCGAAGATGCCGGCCGAGATCAGGCCCGGCACCGCCAGCGGCAGCACGATCTTGGTGAGGATCTGCCAGCGCGTGGCGCCGTCGATCAGCGCGCACTCCTCGAGCTCGTAGGGGATCGAGCGGAAGTAGCCCATCAGCAGCCAAGTGCAAAACGGGATCAGGAACGTCGGGTAGGTGAGGATCAGCGCCCAGCGCGAGTCGTACAGCCCGAGGTTGAAGACGATCGCCGCCAACGGGATGAACAGGATCGACGGCGGCACCAGGTAGGCGAGGAAGATCGACAGCCCGACCTGCTTGGCGCCCGCAAAGCGCAGCCGCTCGATCGCGTAAGCGGCCATCACCGAGGCCGCGAGCGACGCGAAGGTGGCCACCACCGACACGATCACCGTATTCCACAGCCACTCGGGGTACGAGGTCTCGAACAGCAGCTTGTGGAAGTGCGCCAGCGTCGGCTTGATGACCCAGAACGGATTGCCTTCGCGCGACAGCAGTTCTTCGTTCGGCTTGAACGACGTGATCGCCATCCAGTAGAACGGGAACAGCAGCACGAACAAGAAAATGCCCAACGGCAGGTAGACGGTGACGATCTTGCGCGGCACCGACTCCAGGAATTCCATGCCGACCTGGTCGTCGCGCGAGGGGGCGGTGGCCTGCGGGGTCGCGCTCATTTGTCAGATCCACCTTGTTGCCATGCGCGGCGCTGCAGCCCGAAGTAGCTGAACAGGATCGCCGCCAGCAGGAACGGCACCATGGCGATCGAGATCGCCGCGCCTTCGCCCAGCGCGCCGCCGGGGATCGCGCGCTGGAAGCTCAGCGTGGCCATCAAGTGCGTGGCGTTCAACGGTCCGCCGCGGGTGATCACGTAGATCAACTGGAAGTCGGTGAAGGTGAACAGCACGGAGAACGTCATCACCACCGCGATGATCGGCGTCAGCAGCGGCAGCGTCACGTGGCGGAACTGCTGCCACGGCGTGGCGCCGTCGATGGCCGAGGCTTCGTAATACGACGGCGAGATCGTCTGCAGGCCCGCCAGCAGCGTGATCGCCACGAACGGCACACCGCGCCACACGTTGGCGGCGATGGTGGAAAAGCGTGCATTCCCCGGCTCGCCGAGGAAGTCGAAGTAGCGGTCGATGAGGCCGAACTTCATCAGCACCCACGAGATCACCGAGAACTGCGCGTCGTAGATCCACCAGAAGGCGATCGCCGACAGCGCGGTCGGCACGATGTAGGGCAGCAGGATCACCGCACGAAAGAAGCTCTTGATGCGGATGTTGCGGTTGAGCAGCACCGCCAGGTACAGCCCGAGCACGAACTTCAGGATGCTGGCGATCACCGTGTAGAACAGCGTGTTGAACAGCGCCAGCCGCGTGACGCTGTCACCCCACAGGAACTCGTAGTTCTCCAGTCCGATCCACTGGCCGGGCCGTCCGACCTTGGCGTCGGTGAAGCCGAGCCAGGTACCGAGGCCGAGCGGATAGGTGAGAAACAGCAGCAACAGCACCGACGCCGGCAGCATGAACAGCAGGCCGAGCGCGTTGCGGTTGTTTTGGAGTTTCTCGAGCATGACGCGATCTCAGTCATCGGCGCGTTGAGCCGATCGGCGAAGCCGATACGGCTCGAACGCGACGAGATATTGCCGACGATGTTCAGTCGGCAATATCAGACCTTGTAGTAACGCTCGGCGCGCTTCTGCGCGCGCTCGGCGGCTTCCTTGGGCGTCTTCGAACCGCTGGCAGCTTCGGCCACCATGTTGGAAACGATGAAGTCACCCAACGCGCCGGCCGATGCATAACCCAGCTTGCCGGCATAGCCCGCCGGACGCAGGTTCTTGAACGCATCGCGGTACGGCGTGTGCTTGGGGTCGGACGTCCAGATCGGGTTGGCGTCGTAGGCCTTGAGGGGGTGCGATACATAACCGCCACCCCCTTGCAGCCAGGCGTTGAACTGATCGGCCTCCATCATGTGCTGCAGGAACGCCTTGGCCGCCTGCGGGTACTTGGTGTACTTCATGATCATCTGATTGAAGAACAGGTGGTACTCCGTGGGAGATCCGACCGGCCCGACCGGGAACGACGCGTGGTTGATGTCGGAGGCCATCTCCTTGACCTTGTCGTCCTTCGAGTTCTTGGCTGCGTAGTACACCGAGATGCCGTTGTTGGTGACGCTGATCTGCCCGTCGAGGAACGCCTTGTTGTTGTTCGGGTCGAGCCAGCTGAGCGTGCCGGGAATGAAGTTGGCGTACAGCTCCTTGGAATACTCCAGCGCTTTCAGCGTCTCGGGGCTGTCGATCACGACCTTGTTGTCCTTGTCGACGATCTTGCCGCCGAAGGCCCAGATCAGCCAGTGCGTCCAACCGCTGTCGCCGGTGGCGTTGCCCAGCGCCATGCCGCCCGGCGTGTTCTTTTCCTTCAGCGCCTTGAACATCGCGAGGAAGCCGTCGGTGTTCTTGGGGAACGCATTGACACCGGCTGCCTTGAGCATGCTCTCGCGGTAAACCATCATCGCGCCGGCGCAGCCGAGCGGCACGCCGATCCACTTTTTGCCATCGGGCCTGAGGTAGGCGTCGGCGGCCGGATACCAACCGCCGTACTTCTTGCCGAGGTAGTCGCACAGGTCGGTGGTGTCCACCAGCTTCTCGGGGTAGAGGTTGGCGTCGTCGTTGGTCGACAGGATGATGTCGGGGCCGGCGCCGGTGTTGGCGGCCACCGCGGCCTTCGGGCGCACGTCTTCCCAGCCTTCGTTGTCGACCCGCACTTCGATACCGGTCTTCTCGGTGAACTTCTTGACGTTGGCCATGTAGGCGTCGATGTCACCCTGCACGAAGCGGCTCCAGCGCAGCACGCGAAGCTTGGCGCCTTTTTCGGGCTTGAACGTGAGCGCTTGCGCGTGCACAGCTGGCGCGAAGATCGCTCCGGCGCCCAGCGCTGCACCGGCCGCGGCACCGGCGCTTGTCTTGACGAATTTGCGGCGATCGAATTGCGTCATCGATGTCTCCTTGTTGGGATTGAGGCTTGGGGTGTATATGGAAGGCTTGCCTCGAGGCTCAAGCCACCAGCCGCCGGCCGCTGCCGGCATCGAACAAATGCGCGTGCCCCAGGTCGGGCTGCAGATGGATCGTGCTCCCCGGGCTGAACTGGTGGCGTTCGCGGAACACCACCGACAGGTCGGCGCCATGGTGGCGGCACGACACGAAGGTATCGGCGCCGGTGGGTTCGATCACCACCACCTCGGCCGCGATGCCGCTGCCGTTGGCGAGCGACAGGTGCTCGGGTCGCGTGCCGAACACCACGCTCTGGCCATCGGTGCCGCCGGCGCTGCGCGGCGCGGGCACGCGCGTGCCGTCGGCAAACTCCACTTCGGCGCCACCGCCGTTGCGGCGCAAGGTGCCAGGGAGCAAGTTCATCGCCGGTGAGCCGATGAAGCCAGCCACGAACAGATTGGCCGGATGGTCGTACAGCTGCAGCGGGTTGCCGGTCTGCTCGATGTGGCCGTCGCGCATCACCACGATCTGGTCACCCATCGTCATCGCCTCGATCTGGTCGTGCGTGACGTAGATCGACGTGGTCTTCAGCCGCTGGTGCAGCTCTTTCAGTTCGGTGCGCATCGCCACGCGCAGCTTGGCATCGAGGTTCGACAGCGGCTCGTCGTAGAGAAACACCTGCGGGTCGCGCACGATCGCGCGGCCCATCGCCACGCGCTGGCGCTGGCCGCCCGACAACTGGCGCGGAAAGCGCTCGAGCAGCGTGGTCAGGCCCAGGATCTCGGCGGCGCGCCGGACCTTCTCGTCGATGGTGGTCTTGCTCTGCTTGGCCAACGCGAGCGAGAACGCCATGTTGTCGCGCACTGTCATGTGCGGGTACAGCGCATAGTTCTGGAACACCATCGCGATGTCGCGCTCTTTCGGCTGCATGTCGTTGACGACCTTGCCGCCGATGCGGATTTCGCCGCTGCTGATGTGCTCGAGCCCGGCGATCATGCGCAGCAGCGTGCTCTTGCCGCAGCCCGACGGGCCCACCAGCACGGTGAACGAACCGTCGGCGATCTTGATGTCCACGCCGTGCAGCACCTCGACATCGCCGAAGCGCTTTTTCGCGGAAACGATATCGACACTGGCCATGCTGCAGACGAGTTTGAAAAACACGCGGCGTCGATGCGCGCAACGGGTGTGCACCCTACGCGCCCGTGCGCGCGCTGTCACCCGGGGGATACCCGTTCCGACCTGCAAACTTGTCTGATAACCTGACGACATGAAGCCCCCACGCTCGCTTCGCTCCCTGCCCCCCGCGGGAGCGCGTCAGTGGCTTCGGGCGGCCGAGCGCCACTGACATGCCTGGCGCCGCGCTCGCTTCATCGCAGGCGGCGGTCGCCGAGCCGTTGGTCGCCGAACGACTGTCCGATCGACTGGCCGCGCGCCTGATCGGCCAGATCGA
>DATKJN010000399.1:0-2050 GCA_035543655.1 Burkholderiaceae bacterium
CGCGTGACCTTCAACGGTTCGGTCGGTGCGCAATACATTGACTCAACGACGCGCTCCTCGACCTTTGCGCCGAGCTATACGCAGCTGTCGGGCAACATGACGCCGAGCAATGTCGGACTGACGGCGACGCAGACGCTGTACAACGGTTTTCAGACCTCGAACCGCACGCGGCAGGCGGAGAGCCAGGTGCAGGCGGCGCGCGAGCAGTTGCGGGTGAGCGAGCAGGGCGTGCTGCTGTCCGCGGCGACGGCCTACATGAACCTCCTGCGCGATGCGGCGATCCTTGATCTGCAGCGGCGCAACGTCGAGGTGCTGCAGGAGCAATTGCGCCAGACGCGCGACCGCTTCAACGTCGGCGAGGTGACGCGCACCGACGTTGCGCAATCGGAATCGCGCCTGGCGGCGGGGCGCTCGCAGGTGTTGAGCGCGGAGGCAACGTACAAGGCCTCGGTTGCGACCTATCGGCAGGTGATCGGGGTCGAGCCCGGCAAGCTTGCAGCCGGCTCCCCGGTTGACCGCTTCTCCCCGTCCACGCTGACGGCCGCGGTCGGTGTCGGCACGGCGACGCATCCGGCGGTGACGAATGCGCAATACAATGTCGATGCGGCGCTGCTGCAGGTGAAGGTCGCCGAAGGCGCGCTTTATCCGACGCTGGCGGTGCAAGGCAGCGTGCTGCAGCAAAACGAACTCAGCCAGAATCAACTCGGGACCTTTAACGCGACTGTGCTCGCCCAGCTCACCGTGCCGATCTATCAGGGTGGGGCGGAATACTCGCTGGTGCGGCAGGCGAAGGAGACGCTGGGTCAGCGGCGGCTTGATCTTGATACGGCGCGCGACCAGGTGCGGCAGAACGTCGTGCAATCGTGGGGCCAGCTCGATGCGGCGAAGGCCAATATCGAGGCGACGCAGGCGCAGGTTCAGGCCTCCGAGATCGCGCTCAACGGCGTGCGCGAGGAAGCGCGCGTTGGCCAGCGCACCACGCTCGACGTGTTGAACGCGCAGCAGGAACTGGTGAACGCGCGGGTGGCGCTGGTCAGCGCGCAGCGCGACCGGGTGGTTGCTTCCTTCACGCTGCTTTCGGCGGTGGGGCGGCTGTCGCCGCAGGTGCTGGGCCTGCGGGTGCCGGTCTATGACGCCAACGTGCACTACCAGCAGGTGCGCGACACCTGGGCTGGCGTGCGCACACCCGACGGACGCTGAGCGCCGAATCACGGCGTGGTGTCAGGGTCCCGTGTCCACAGTTCGTTGCAGGGACACAGCTTTCCATCTGCCACATCCGTCCTGCTCTGGCGTATAAACGGTATAACGGCAGTGATTCGCGTTGACGCTGGGTCAGCCATTGTCACGCGGAGCGCGGGGAGCGTGTCGGGGTTTACGGGTAATGACGCAAGCGGCGAAGGCGCAAGAGCCCTCGATGGAGGAAATCCTGGCCTCCATCCGACGCATCATTGCGGATGACGACGCCAGCAAACCCGCGAAGACCCCGGAGCCTGTGCCAGCGGCGAAACAGCAGGCTGCGGTAACGGCGGCTCCGAGCCGTCCAGCGCCGCCACCTGCGCCAGCGAAAACGACCGCGCCGCCGCCTGCACCAAAGCCAGCGCCGGTACCAGCGAGTGCCGCAGCCAACAGTCAGGATGATATTGACGCGATGCTCGCAGAACTCGAAGACGCACCCGCGGACGAGGCATCGACCCCCGACGTGCTCGATCTGACCGAGGCCATGGCGGCACCGTCACCATCATCGCCACCTCCGGCAGCGCCGTCACCGAGGCCGGCGCCCGGCTTCCGTACGATCGATGGCGCATCCGATGTCGTGTTCACCACGAAGCCCGAACCGCCGCCGCTCATCGATCGCGGGCTGATCTCGAACGAGACGATCGCGGCGGTCGACAGTGCGTTCAACACACTCGCGCACACCATCATCGGACAGAACGCGCGCACGCTCGAGGATCTGGTGAAGGAAATGCTGCGGCCGATGCTCAAGTCGTGGCTGGACGACAATTTGCCGAGCCTGGTCGAGCGCATCGTGCGCGCGGAGATCGAACGCGTC
>DATKJN010000400.1:0-2512 GCA_035543655.1 Burkholderiaceae bacterium
TCATGCCGGCGGGCGGTTGCCGCGCGGCTCGCCGTCGCGAGCCGGCTGCGTCCACGGCGTGCGCTGTGCCAGCCCGCGCAGCCCGGCGGCCAACGACGAGCCCAACCGCCCCAGCTGGCGCGCCACCACGGGACCGAACAATCGTTCGAGATCGGCCTCGACGTCCCAGCGCAAGTTGTCGACCAGCCATTGGATGTCGCTGGCCAGCGCAGCGTCGCCCGCAATGGTGAGCGGCGGCGGCTCGCCGGCCAGTGAGCGTGCGAACAGCAGGGCCGGGTTGGAAGCGTCGATCTGCACGGTCAACGCGGCCTCGACTCCATCGTCGAGGCCATGCCATTCGAGCAGTCCCGGCGGGGTGACGCGAAACTTGAGCACCGGTGCGGCCGGCAACCACGAAGGCCAATGCAACAACGCCAGCGCGATCACACGATCGTGATGCGCAGCCAGGCGCTGCATCGCGGATGGCTCGCTGGCCAGCACGTGGTTGGCGACCAAAACGAGCCGCTCGACGACGGCCGGCACGAGCAATCCCTGCAAGTTTTGCAGCATGGCCACCGATTGTAGGGGGGCGTGCTGCGCAGGCCCGCTCGGCGCGACCGATAAGATCGCCCCGTGCCTCGCATTCTCTTGACCGGCGCCACCGGGTACATCGGCTCGCACACCTGGCTGGCGCTGCAGGAGGCCGGCTTCGACGTGGTGCGCGTCGACAACTTCGCCAACAGCTCGCCGCACGTGCTCGAGCGACTGGCCGAACTCGGCGGACGGACCCCGCAGTTCGAGCGCGTCGATGTCTGCGACCCCACCGCCCTGCATGCGGTGTTCGAACGCCACCCGATCGATGCGGTGGTGCACTTCGCAGCCCACAAGGCGGTCGGCGAATCGGTGCAGAAGCCGCTGGAGTACTACCGCAACAACATCGGCGGCCTGATCAACACCGCATTGGTGATGGAGCGGCATGGCGTGCGCACGATGGTGTTCAGCTCATCGGCCACCGTTTACGGCAGCCCCGACAAATTGCCGATCACCGAAGACGCGGCGTTGTCAGCCACCAACCCCTACGGTGCGACCAAGTTGATGGGCGAGCAGCTGTTGCGCGACCTCGAGCACAACCAGCCGCATTGGCGCGTGTCATACCTGCGCTACTTCAATCCCGTGGGCGCACACCCGAGCGGGCGCATCGGCGAGCACCCCGGCGGCATCCCGAACAACCTGATGCCCTACGTGACCCAGGTCGCAGTGGGCAAGCTCGAATACCTGCGTGTGTTCGGCAACGACTACGACACGCCCGACGGCACCGGCGTGCGCGACTACATCCACGTGGTCGACTTGGCCGAAGGCCATGTGGCCGCGCTGCGCCATCTGCTCGACGGCGGCGCGTCGCACACATTGAACCTCGGAACCGGCCAGGGCAGCAGCGTGCTGGAGGTGGTGCGAGCCTTCGAGGCCGCCAGCGGACGACAGGTCCCCTACCGTGTGCTGCCGCGGCGACCGGGCGACGTAGCGGCGTGTTATGCCGATTGCTCGCTCGCGCAGCGGCTGCTCGGCTGGCGCGCGCGCCACGGCTTGCACGACATGTGTGCGCATGCTTGGGGATGGCAGCGCGACAATCCGCACGGCTATCCATAGCCCGTGCAAGTTACGTTTGCCTGCACCGAGCGACACGCCTGGACGCGCTCGCTTTTGGGTAGCGGGCCTCCCCCGATTGAGGTGTGCCCGATGGCCGCGCCACGTTTCGAGTCCGCACGACACGCGCGTTCCCTCTATATTCAGCAACGCTCGTAGAAGAATCCCGGCGCATCGATGCAGCCGATCGAGTCGTATCTCCGATCCAACCACTTTTCGACAGGGCGGCACTGACTCATGTGCGGGATAGTGGCCGTCATCGGCCGCAAACGCCAACCAGCATCGGTAGGGCCGGTCGAAGCGGCCTCCGCTTCATTGCAGCATCGCGGCCCGGATGACAAGGGCGTGTATGTCGAGCAGCACGTTGCGTTTGGGTTCCGACGCCTGTCAATCATCGACACCAGCCTCGGTGGTCACCAACCGATGAGCAGTGCCGACGGTCTTTGCACGGTCATCTTCAACGGCGAGATCTACAACTACGTCGAGTTGAGAACGGAGTTGATTGCACTGGGCCATCAATTCCGCTCGACCAGCGACACCGAGGTCTTGCTGTCCGCCTATCTGCAGTGGGGCGCCGATTGTGTCCACCACTTCAACGGCATGTGGGCGTTTCTCATCCATGACCGAAGAACAAACGTTGTCTTCGGTGCGCGCGATCGCCTGGGCGTCAAACCGTTGTACCTTTGGCAAGACAGCGAACGGTTTGTGCTGGCTTCAGAGCCACGCGCAATTGGCGCCACCGGCCTCCTCGACCTGAAACCTGATTGGACTCGGGTTGCAGACGCACTGGTCTGGAACCTCATGGACCATGACGATGGCACCAGTTTTGTCAATGTACAGCAGGTTCCTGCGGGCTCGCGATTCGTCATCACCGCAGACGGGCAATTCA
>DATKJN010000401.1:0-2600 GCA_035543655.1 Burkholderiaceae bacterium
CGGTGGCACCCGACTCCTTCACCACTACGCGCCACTTCTCGAACTCGCGTTGCACGAACTGGCCGAACTGTTGCGGCGTGCCGCCGATCGGATCGGCGCCCTCCTTCACCATCGCGCCTTCGGTGGCCGGCACCGCGATGATTTCGTTGACGTGCTTGTTCAGCGTGGCGATCACCTCTTGCGGCGTGCCCTTGGGCGCGAAGAAGCCGAACCACGAACCCGCTTCGAAGCCGGGATAGCCTCGCTCGGCGACGGTCGGGGTGTCGGGCAGCGATCGCGAGCGCTTGACGCTGCTCACCGCCAACGCGCGCAGGCTGCCCGCCTCGATGTGCTGCTTGACCGATGGGATGGTCGCGAACATGAACTGCACGCGGCCGGCGAGCAGGTCGCGCAGCGCATCGGCGCCTTTGTACGGCACGTGGGTGACCTCCAGGCCCGCACGCTTGCCGAGGATGAAGCAGCTCAGGTGCGAGCTGGTGCCGATGCCGGTCGACGAGCAGTTGAGCTTGCCCGGATTGCCTTTTGCGTGCTCGACGAACTCTTCCAAGGTCTTCACCGGCAGCGACGGATGCACCACCAGCACGTTGGGCACGTCGGCGATCTGCACGATGGGCACCAGCTCGGTCAGCGGGTTGTACGTCAGCTTCGGGTACAGCGTGGGGTTGACCGCGATCGGCCCGACCGAGTTGACGATCAGCGTGTAGCCATCGGCCGGCGCACGCACCGCGATCTCGGTGCCGAGGTTGCCGCCGGCACCGGGCTTGTTGTCGACCACGAAGGGCTGCTTGAGCCGCTCGCTCAGTTGCTGGCCGACGTTGCGCGCCAGGATGTCGGTGGTGCCGCCGGCGGTGAACGCCACCACCACGCGCACCGGCTTGACAGGCCACGCCTGGCCCCATGCACCGGCCGCCGCAAGCGCCGTGGCCATCAAAATGATCGCGTGGCGGAATGTCGAAGTCATGCGTTCTCCCGGTGATGGGACCGCGGCATCTTAGCGGCGGCCACCCCGCCAACAGAAAGCCCGGTGACCGCTCGCGATCACCGGGCCAAGCTGGCGCTGAGGAGGAGAACCAGCGGATGGTTGCCAGCGCCTTGTTTACGCGCCGGCGTCCCCGGATATTCCTTCAGTCTCACGCACCGAGGCCGCGCACGGCGCGGCGTGCGTCGAGCGTGGCGGTGAGCGTGTCACGCAGTCGCTGCACGTCGATCGGCTTGGTGAGGAAGTCGTTCATGCCGACCTGCAGCGCCAGTTCGCGCTCGGAGGTCAGCGCCGCGGCGGTGAGCGCGATGATGGGCAGCGTGTCGGCGTCGTAGAGCTCGCGCAGCTGCCGCGTGGCCTCGTGGCCGCTCATCACCGGCATCTGCACGTCCATCAGCACCGCGTCGAACGGACGGCCCGCACGATCGGCTTCGACCACGGCACGCACGGCCTGCGCGCCGTCGGTGGCCTGCGACACCTGCACACCCCATTGCTCGAGCATGGCCACCGCGATCGTCATGTTGACGGCGTTGTCCTCGGTCATCAGCACGCGCGCGCCGCCCAACGACTCGGCACCGACCTCGTCGCCCCACGCCGTATCCGGTGCATCGGGATCGGCCGCCTCGAGCGGCAGCTCGACCCAGAAGCAGCTGCCCCGCCCCGGCGTGCTGCGCACGCCGACCCGGCCGCCCATCAGCTCGGCGAGCTCGCGGCAGATCGACAGCCCGAGCCCGGTGCCGCCGAAGCGCCGTGTGGTCGATGAATCGGCCTGCTGGAACGGCATGAACAGACGCGCCTGCACGTCGGCTTCGATGCCGGGACCGGTGTCGCAGACCTCCACACGCAACCAGCCGGCATGCGGCATGTCGGCGCGCAACTCCAAGCCGCCGTGGGCGGTGAACTTGAGCGCGTTGTTCAGGTAGTTGGTGAGGATCTGGCGCAAGCGCACCGGGTCGCCCATCACGCGGCGCGGCAACTCGGGCTCGACGCGCTGGTCGTAGCTCAAGCCGCGTGCATCGGCCAGTGCGCCGTAGACACGGCCCAGCGCCTGCAGCAGCGACGCCAGGTCGAACGCGATCGTGTCGACGGTCAGCTTGCCGGCTTCGATCTTCGACAGGTCGAGCACGTCGGCGATCACCGCGGCGAGCGTTTCGGCACTGTCGCCGATCTGATCGAGGTACTGGCGCCGGCGCGCCTCGTCCAACTCCGGCGAGCGAGCCAACCGGGCCAGGCCGATCAGGCCGTTGAGCGGCGTGCGGATCTCGTGGCTCATGTTGGCGAGGAACGCGCTCTTGGCGCGGTTCGCCGCTTCGGCCTCGTCGCGCGCCTTGGCCAGCGCCTGTTCGGTGCGCCGGCGCTCGGTGATGTCCTCGACGATCCAGATCGTGCCGCCGCGCAGCGGATGGCTCGGATTGACGGCCTTGGCCAGCAGCCGACACCAGAACACGGTGCCGTCGCGCCGCTGCAGCTGGCGCACGAACTCCACCGATTCGCCGTGGGCCAGCAGCGGCCCGATCAGTTGCCCGACTTCGGCGTAGTCGTCGTCGTTCGGCCACACCGCGCGCCCGGGCCGCCCGGTCAGCGTGCCGCGTTCCCAGCCCAGCATCTGCTCGAGCGCCGG
>DATKJN010000402.1:0-10192 GCA_035543655.1 Burkholderiaceae bacterium
GCGCTTTCCGGCAGCACGCTTTCAGCAGCAGGCGCTGCGCGGGCTGACTGCACTGGAGCTGAAGGCGCGCGCCATGCAGTTGTGTGCGGCGCTGGAGGACACGCTGTCGCCCGACTTCAACGCGGCTGCCGATCATCTCGAGGCGGCACTCGGCACACCGGGCGATCCGCTGTTGCCGCCGCACGCGGCGGCGCGCGACGACGGCCTGCGTGGCTGGGGCCTGTGGGCGACCGGCGAGTTCGTCGCACGGCGCGGTCTGGCCCACCCCGAACGCGCCCTGGCCGCGCTGCACGCCATCACGCAGCGCTTCACCGCCGAGTGGGCGATCCGGCCGTTCGTGCAGCAGCATCCCGAGCTCACCTTCGCCACGCTCGAGCGCTGGGTGCGCGACGACAGCGTGCATGTGCGGCGGCTGGTCAGCGAAGGCACGCGGCCGCGCCTGCCCTGGGGCATGCAGCTCAAGGGCCTGATCGCCGACCCGTCACCGACGCTGCCGCTGCTGCGCTTGCTGCAGGACGACGCCAGCGACTACGTGCGGCGCAGCGTGGCCAACCACCTGAACGACATCGCGAAGGACCACCCCGACGTGGTGGTGGGCTGGCTGCGCGAGCACTTGGGCCGAGCGAGCGCCGAACGCCGAACGTTGTTGCGACACGCCAGCCGCACGCTGATCAAGCAGGGCCATGCGCCCACGCTGAAGGCCTGGGGCCAGGGCCAGCCGCTGCGCGGCACGGCGACGCTCAAGCTGTCGCCCAAACGCGCACGCGTGGGCGACACGCTCGAACTCAAGCTCACCGTGACCTCGAACGCCGCGCGCAAACAGGCGCTGCTGATCGACTACGCGCTGCACCGCGTGCTGGCCAACGGCAGCCTGGCGCCGAAAGTGTTCAAGGGCTGGGTGATCGAACTCGAGGCCGGCGAAACCCTGCGGCTCACCAAGCGGCACTCATTGCGCGCGGTGACGACGCGGCGCAGCTATCCCGGCCTGCACCGCATCGAGGTACTGATCAACGGCCGCGCGGCGTCACGCGCAGACTTCGATCTGCGGTTGGTCTGATGCGGCTTCAGCCCGAGCGGCCCGTCATCGGGCGCGCCGCCCGGTTGGGCGCGTCGCAGCCCCGTTCGGGGCCATAACCGGCCTGGATCAACACGCCCTGCGCGTCGAACTGGGCCTGCCACCACAGGCAATCGTTGTTCGCGTAGCGCCACGACCAGATCTGGCCGTCGCGCATCATGCCGGCCCGCTCGGACGGTCGGCCGAGCGTGCGCAGCACGTCGTCGCGCGTCTGCCCCGGCAGCACGGTGGCGAAGTGCCACGAGTCGAGCACCTGCTCGACCTTGGCCACGCGGCCCTGAGCATCGAGATCGATCATGTAGGTGTGGCGCCCGTACGGCCCGCGTGCGAACTCCAGGCGCTGCATGCCGCCGGGCATCGTGTAGCGCCCGGTCGGCTGGCCCATCACCTGCACCACGTCGGCCTCGCTGCTGCCGGGTTGCAGGCCGGCCGGTCCGTAGCCCGCGCAGGACACGAGCCCCACGACCATCGAAATCGCCCAGAGACGCACGTTCATCGCAACACCTCCGCGGCCCATTTTGTGCCGGCACCGATCCGATGTATACGCCTGCGAGCGAAGGCGGATTCCAGCAGTGGGGAAAGGCCCCTCATGGCCGCGTGCTGAGGTAGATGCCGGGCAGGATCAGCGCCCCGCCGACGAGGTGGAAGCCCTCGATCTGCTCGCCCAGCACCAGCCACGCCAGCACCGCGCTGTACAGCGGGCCCAGGTACATCACCACGCCGACGCGCGCCGCGCCGAGCTCACGCTGCATGATCGAATACGCGCCGTAGGCACCGGCGCCGGGCAACAGCGCGGCGGCGACGATCAGCGCGAACGAACGCCACGACAGCTCGGTCGGCAGCCAGGCCAGCGCCTCCCACACCGTGAACGGCACCAGCACCGCGATGCCCGCGACCGCCGTCAGCGTGAGCCGCGCCAAGGCTCCGAAAGCCGACGGCCACGCGCGCAGCAGCAGCGAGTAGATCGTCCAGCACAGCACCGCCACCGCGACCCATGCATCGCCCGGGTTGATCTGCAGGCGCAGCAGCGCGGGCCAGTCGCCGCGCAGCAGGATGTGCAGCACGCCGGCCAGGGCGAGCGCCACACCCAGTACCTGGCGCGGCCCGAGCCGCTCGCGAAGCCACAGCGCCGAGGCGAGCGCGATCAGCACCGGCGAGGCGGCGTACAACAGGCCGATATTGACGGCGCTGGTGGAGCGCCCGCCGATGTAGACGAAGGCGCCGCAGATCCACATGCCGAGCGTGCCCAGCACCAGCAGCTGCTTCCATTCGGCGCGGATCGCATCGCGTTTGCTGCGCAACTCGGCGGCGCAGAAGGCACCGAGCACCAACGCAGCCACGATCCAGCGGCCGAGCGCCAGCGCATGCGGCGCGATGACACCGGGCGCCCAGCGCGCCACCAGGTAGTTGACGCTCCACAGGGCCGGCGTGATGAACAACAGCACATAGGCGAGCTGGCGGCCGTTCATCACGTGGGCGGGCCGACGCCGCTGGCGGACGAATCCATTGCCGCCATTGTCGCGGCTGGTTCGGACCGGCGCGGAGCCGCGCCAGGCGTGGAATTCAGTTGGCGCGGATGCGCTTGAGCTCGGCGGTCAGCCAGACCGCGCTGGCCATCGGCGCGCCGTTGCCGCAGCGGATCTGGTAAGCCTCGCCGCTCATGCTGCTGGCGGTCGCGGCTTTGTGGATGAAGTCTTCGGCCGAGCCCAGCATGTTGCGCTTGACCATGTAGTCGACTTTCATCTGCAGGTGCTTGCGGGCATCGGCCGGCCCATGCCAGCTGCCGTTGCGATTGAAACTGCAATTCGAGGCTTCGATGCGATCGAGCAACTGACCGATCTCTTTCTGCGTGGCTGCCGACATCTCGCCGGCCAGGGCCGATGCGCAGGCCCACGCAAAACTGACGCCGATCCCGAGTTGTCGCTTTGCCGCCATGGTTGCCCTCGTCGTTGGCCGTCTTGTTGTCGGCAGGTTAGCGCGATCCTGCAGGCGATAGAACACCGGTTGTCCCGCGCATCTGATCACGATGCACGGCAAACTTCGCGCCGGCTAGGGTATCCACGAAGGACCGCATCGGTGGTCGTCGAGGCTGCCCTTCCCTGACACCCGCGCGACGCCGACACGACGCCGACACGCCGTCGCGTAAACCAGCATGAAACGTTTCACACCTGCAGCCTAGCATCGCCGCTGCCGCATCGAAAGGTCACGATGGCCCGCATCCCCTACTACGACCTCGCGCAGGCGCCCGACAGCTACAAGGAGTTGCTGGGCGAGCGCCCGCCGCTCAATCTGTACCGCATGTTGCCGCACGCCGGACCGGCAGCGATCGGCTTCCTGCGCCTGGGCGGCGCCTTGCTGCGCCGCAACGAACTCGATTCGCAATTGCGCGAGATCGCGATCCTGCGCGTGGGCATGTTGAGCCGCGCGGACTACGAGGTGCACCAGCACAAACGCGTGGCGCGCCAGGTGGGCCTGTCGGCCGACAAGATCGCGGCACTCACCGAAGCCGACGGCGACTTCGGCGTGTTCGACGAACGCGAGCGCTTCGTGCTCGCGTTCACCGACCAGTTGTTCCACCACGTCAAGGCCGACGACGCGATGTTCGCCAAGGCGCAATCGCTGTTCAGCGCGCGGCAGTTGAGCGAGCTGGTGCTGACCGTGGGCTTCTACATGATGGTCAGCCGCTTTCTCGAGAACTTCGAGGTCGACATCGAGCCGCCGGGAACGATCGCATGAACCACGCACCCACCGAGATCGATCCGCACCAGTCGATGTTCGACGAGACACTCGGCCGCGCGCCGGGCCGCGGCCGCTTGTCGGGCCGCAAGGTGGTGGTGGTCGGCGCCGGTCAGCGGCCGACTCCGCCCGGCGAGAGCGTGCCGGTCGGCAACGGCCGCGCCATCTCGTTGCTGTCGGCACGCGAGGGTGCCGCGGTGGCCTGCATCGATGCCGTTGCGGTGGCGGCCGAGGCCACCGTGGACCTGATCGGCACCGAGGGCGGCCGCGCGTTCGCCGAGGTGGCCGACGTGCGCAATGCCGCATCGATCGCGCCGCTGCTGGCGCGCTGTGCCGAGCGCCTGGGCGGACTCGACGGCCTGGTGCTCAACGTCGGCATCTCGCGCGGCCTGCCGCTCGACAAGCTCGGCGCCGACACCTGGGACGACGAGTTTTCGGTCAACCTGCGCAGCCACATGCTGTTCGCCCAGGCGGCCTTGCCGTTGATGGCCGAAGGCGGCGCGATCGTGCTGATCTCGTCGCTCGCCGCGCTGCGCAACCAGTCGCGCAATCCGGCGTACGAGGCGTCGAAGGCGGCGCAGGTGTCGCTCGCCCGTTCGATCGCCGTGGCCGGCGAGAGCAAGGCGATCCGCTGCAACGCCGTGCTGCCCGGTCTGATGGACACGCCGATGGGACGCGACGCGACACGGCGCCGGCCCAATCGCGCATCCGCCGTGCCGTTCGGCCGCCAGGGTACGGGCTGGGAGGTGGCGTACGCGGTGCTGTACCTGCTGTCGCACGAAGCGAGCTACGTCAACGCGCATGCGCTGCTGGTCGACGGCGGCCTCGGCATCGGCGTGTGGCGCAACCCGGCGGCATGATGGCGCGATGAAAGCCGCCGTGCTCGGCCCCCAGGGCCTGGAGATTCGCGACATCGAGGCACCGAAGCCCGGGCCCGACGACGTGCTGGTGCGTGTGCGGGCGGCGGGCCTGAACCACGCCGACCTCGGCATCCTGGCCGGCCACATGCACGGTGCGATCGGCGGCGTGGGCACGGTGCTCGGCCTGGAGTGGGCCGGCGAAGTGCTCGCCGTCGGCGCTCAGGTGACCCACGTGCGCGTGGGCGACCGCGTGATGGGTTCCGGCCGCGGCGCGCTGGCCGAGCAGGCCGTCACCGATCGCGGCCGCGTGCTGCCGCTGCCCGACACGGGCCTCACCTTCGAACAGGCCGCCACCATGCCGGTGGCCTTGCAGACCCTGCACGACGCGCTGGTCACCAACGGGCGCCTGTGCGCCGGCCAAAGCGTGTTGATCCAGGGCGCGGCGTCGGGCGTCGGCCTGATGGGCCTGCGCATGGCCAAGGTGCTCGGCGCGCGACGGGTCATCGGCACCTCGCGCGACGCGGCGCGGCGCGCCCGGCTCGCCGAGTTCGGTGCCGACCTCGCGCTCGACACCACCGATCCAACCTGGCCCGAACAGGTGAAGGCCGCCACCGACGGCCGCGGCGTCGACCTCGTCGTCGACATGCTGTCGGGCGCCACGGTCAACGGCAGCCTCGCTGCCACCGCGATCGGCGGGCGCATCGTCAACGTCGGCCGGCTCGCCGGCCAGCGCGCCGAGATCGATTTCGACCTGCACGCGCTGCGCCGCATCCAGTACATCGGCGTCACCTTCCGCACGCGCAGCACGCAGGAGGTGCGCGACGTGGTCGAGCGCATGCGCACCGATCTGTGGCCCGCGCTGCAGGCCGGCCAGCTCACGCTGCCGATCGCGGCAAACTATCCGTTTGCGCAGACGGCCGCCGCGCTGGCACTGCTGCGGGCCAAGACCCACTTTGGCAAGATCGTCGTCAGCCTCGCCTAGCCGGCTTGCGCGCACCGCGCAGCGCGGCCGACGGCGCGGCACACGAGCCACGCACGATCAGCTCGGGCACCACTTTCACGCTGCGCCCCTCGCCTTGCTCGCCGCGCTCCACGCGTTCGAGCAGCAGCGTGACCACGCGCTCGGCAACCTGCTCCACGTCGATGCGCAGCGTGGTGATCGGCGGGGTGTAGCTGCGCGCGAAGTCGGGGTCGCCAAGCGACACCAGCGACACATCGTCGGGGATGCGCAGGCCCTGCACCGCGATCGCGTTGAGTGCGTCGGTCAGCAAGTTGGTGCCCAGCACCACGATCGCGCTCGGCCGCGGCGTGCGTTGCAGCAGCCCCTCCACCGCGCTGTACGAGCTGCTCATGGCGCTCGGCAGCTCGACGATCAGCGTGTCGTCGGCCGACAGCCCCGCCGCCGCCATGCCGGCGCGAAAGCCTTCGATGCGCCGCTTCATCGGCCGGCCGAGTGCGCGCGACACCACCAGCGCCACGTGTTCGTGACCCAAGCCCGCGAGGTGCGCGGTCACCGAGCGCATGCCCGGCACGTGGTCGTACAACACATGGTCGCGCTCGGGCGCCATGTCGCGATCGAGGATCACCGCCGGCATGTCGAGGTGATGCACCGCCTGCAGCACCGCCTCGTCGCGCTCGTTGCCCGGCGCGATGATCACGCCGTCCATGCCGCGCGAGGCGAACGTGGTGAGGATCTCGACCTCGCGCTCGGCGCTGTTCAGGCTGTTGGCCAGCAGCACCACGTAGCCGGCCGCGCGCAGGCGATCTTCCAGCGCATGGAACAGCTTGCCGTACAGCGGATTGGTCACGTCGGTCAGCATGCAGCCGATCGTGCGCGTGGCCTGCATGCGCAGCGAGCGCGCGGCATGGTTGGGTCGGTAGCCGAGGTCGGCGATCGCCGTGCGCACACGCTCGCGCAGTTGCGGCGCCACGTTGGCCACGCCGTTGACGACGCGCGATGCGCTGCCGATCGACACGCCGGCGCGCTCGGCCACGTCGCGGATGCTGACGCGCGTGGCGTGCGCCTTTGTTTTCATGCTGCCTATCGTACGCCCGGGGTATGCCGGCACAGCCGCTACCGCACACTGGGAGTCACCCGCATCGTCGCCGACTGAAAACCATCGCATGTACTTCGACATCTCCGCGCTCGATGGCCGCCGCAGCTACAAGCTGCTCACCGCCACCGTGGTGCCACGGCCGATCGCCTGGGTGGTGTCGGCCGACCCCGATGGGCGCGTCAACGCCGCACCGTTTTCGTTCTTCAACTGCTTCGGTGGCCATCCACCGGTGATCTGCGTCGGCGTGGGCAACCGCGGCGGCGGGCCGAAGGACACGCTGGCCAACATCCAGGCGCGGCGCGAGTTCGTGGTCAACCTCGTGCCCGAGGCTCTGGCCGCGGCGATGAACGACACCGCCACCGACTTCCCCGCCGGCGTCGACGAGCTGCAAGTCGCCGGGCTGGCCACGGCGCCATCACGCCAGGTGAGCGTGCCGCGCATCGCCGACAGCCCGGTGGCGCTGGAGTGCCGGCTCAAGCAGGTGATCGCGATCGACCGCAACGCCAACATCGTGGTCGCCGAGGTGGTGGCGGTGCACGTGGCCGACGGCGCGGTGATCGATGCCGACAAGTGCTATATCGACACCGCCCGGCTGCTGCTGATCGGGCGCATGCAAAGTCCCGGCGGCTACACGCGCACGCGCGACGCGTTCAGCATGCGCCAGCTCGACTTCGACGAGTGGCAGAGCACGCGCGACAACGCAGCCACGCCCAACGAGCCATGAAGCCGACGATCCTGTTCGAAGGCCAGGCGCTGGCTGCCGAGCCGTACTTCGAGCGCGTGATGCGGGCCGCTGGCGCCTTGCAGCGTCAGGGCATCGGCGATGGCGACACGGTGGCGCTGATGATGCGCAACTCGCCCACCGTGCTCGAGCTGATGCTGGCGTGCCGCTGGCTCGGCGCCACATGGCGCCCGATCAACTGGCACTTCAAGCACGACGAGCTGCGCCACATCCTCGGCGACTGCGGTGCCAAGCTGTTCGTCGCCGACGCGCCGCTGCTGCGCGAGCTGCATGCGGCGGTGCCACCGGACCTGCCCGCGATCCAGGCGCTGGCGGGCGACGACAACGGCGGAATCAACCCGAGGGCCGCCGAGGACGGCGGCGGAATCAACGCGAGGGCCACCGAGGGCGGCGGCGGAATCAACGCGTGGGGCGCCGAGAACGGCGGCCCGTGGCCGCACTGGGAGCGTCTGCGCAACGCGGCGCCACCTTGCGCCGATGCGGCGCGCACGCCGCGTGGGCCGATGCTGTACACGTCGGGCACCACCGGGCGGCCCAAGGGCATCCGCCGCCATGCCGCCACGCCCGAACAGGCCGCGCGCACGGTGGAAAAGTCGCGCCTGTGCTACGGCATCGTGCCGGGCATGCGCGCGCTGCTCAACGCGCCGATGTACCACAGCGCGCCGAATGCGTACGCGATCGGCGTGACGCAGATCGACGACGCCACGCTGCTGCTGGAGCAGCGCTTCGATGCCGAACGCACGCTGCAGTTGATCGAGCGGCACCGCCTCACCCATGCCTACCTCGTGCCCACGCTGTACGTGCGACTGCTGCGCCTGCCCGATGCGGTGAAACGCAGGTACGACGTGAGTTCGATGCGCCACGTGAGCGCCACCGGCTCGGCCTGCCCGCCCGACGTGAAGCGCGCGATGATCGACTGGTGGGGTCCGGTGTTCAACGAGGCCTACGGCTCGAGCGAACTCGGCTACATGACCTACGTGACGAGCGCCGAGGCGCTGGCCAAGCCCGGCACGGCGGGGCGTGCGCTCGATGGCGTGGAACTGAAGATCCTCGACGATGAGGGGCGCGAGCTGCCGCCCGGAGAGCCGGGGCTGATCTATGCGCGCCAGCCCGGCATGGTGGACTTCAGCTACCAGGGCAACGACGGCGCGCGGCGCGCGATGGAGCGCGCCGGATTTCTGACGATGGCCGATGTCGGCTACCTCGATCGCGACGGCTACCTGTTCATCGTCGACCGTTCGGCCGACATGGTGATCTCCGGCGGCGTGAACATCTACCCCGCCGAGATCGAGCTGATGCTGATCGACATGCCCGGCGTGCAGGACTGCGCCGTGTTCGGCATTCCGCACGACGAGTTCGGCGAGGCGCTGGCCGCCGCAGTGCAGCCGCGTGCCGGCGTGACCCTGCACGCCGATGCGGTGCAGCAATACGTGCGCGAACGGTTGGCGGGCTACAAGGTGCCGGCGATCGTCACCTTTCACGACGCGCTGCCGCGCGAAGACACCGGCAAGATCTTCAAGCGCAAGCTGCGCGAGCCGTACTGGGCCGGACGTTCGCGCCGCGTGTAGCCGCGCACCCCTGCGTAAATGCAGGTGCCGCCGCGGCGGCCGCGCGCTAGCATGGCTGCAGCCCGGCGCGTCGACCGGGGCGTGGAGACCGCTCGCATGTACGCCGGCAACCGCTATGCACGACACCCGGACCGGGCGGCCTTCATCATGGCCGGCACCGGCGAGACCGTGAGCTACGCCGAGCACGAGCAGCGCACCAACCGGCTGGCGCACCTGCTGCGCGCCGAAGGCCTGAAGCGGCTCGACCACTACGCCATCTTCATGGAGAACAACAACCGCTACCTCGAGTGCAACGGCGCGGGCGAGCGTTCGGGCCTGTACTACACCTGCATCAATTCCTATCTGACGCCCGACGAGGTGGCCTACATCGTCGACAACAGCGAATCGCAGCTGTTGATCACGTCGCTGGCGAAGCTGCCCGTTGCGCAGGCCGCGCTCGCCAAGTGCCCGCGCGTGAAGCGCTGCCTGGTGGTCGATGGCGGCGACGTGGTGCGTGCAATGAACGACCCACGCTACGTCGATTTCGCGGACGCGACAACAGGCCACGCCGGCACGCCGATTGCTGACGAGTGGCTCGGCACGCCGATGCTGTATTCGTCGGGCACCACCGGACGGCCCAAAGGCATCCTGCGGCCCCTGCCCGAGAACCCGCCATCGCAACCGCTGCCGCTGTTCCACTTCTTGAACAACCTGTGGCAATGCAAAGACGGCATGCGTTACCTCTCGCCAGCGCCGCTGTACCACTCGGCGCCGCAGGCCAACGTGGCATTGACAGTGCGCAACGGTGGCACCGTGGTGATCATGGAGCACTTCGATCCCGAAGCGTGCCTGGCGCTGATCGAGCAGCACCGCATCACCCACATCCAGCTCGTGCCCACCATGTTCAGCCGCATGCTCAAGCTGCCTGAAAGCGTGCGCAAGCGCTACGACACGAGTTCGCTGCAGATCGCGGTGCACGCCGCCGCGCCGTGTCCGGTGCAGGTGAAGGAGCAGATGATCGAATGGTGGGGGCCCATCATCCACGAGTACTACGGCGCCACCGAAGGCCTGGGCTTCACCGCCTGCAACACCGCCGAATGGCTGGCCCACCGCGGCACGGTGGGCAAGGTGCTGCTCGGCGAGCTGCACGTGCTCGACGAGAACCGCCAGCCCGC
>DATKJN010000403.1:0-3624 GCA_035543655.1 Burkholderiaceae bacterium
CATTGGCCAAGGCCGCCGCGGTGCCGCGTTCGACCATCGCCAACCTGGAGTCGGGCACCGGCAACCCGTCGCTCACCGTGCTGGTCAAGGTGGCGCATGCACTCGGCGCGCCGATCGACGAGCTGCTCGCGTCGCCGCGCGCGCAGGTGCGGCATTGGCCGGCGGCCGAAGTCGCCACGCGCGGCAAGGGCCGCGGCGTGCGCATCCGCGTGCTGGTGCCCGAGCCGGTGCCCGACGGCATGATCGAAGTGATGGACTTCGAACCCGGTGCGGTGATGGGCGGCACGCCGCACCTGCCGGGCACACGCGAGTACTTCACCTGCCTGACCGGGCGCGTGAACCTCACCGTGGCGGGCGATCGCCACGCGTTGAACGAAGGCGACGTGCTGGCGTTTCCCGGCAACCAGCCGCATTCGTATGCCAACGCCGACGCGATGATGCCGGCGCGCGGCGTGTCGGTGGTGGTGCTGGCCAAAGCCGGCGCGTAGCGCCGGCGCACAAATTGAGCCGGCGCGTAGCGCCGGCTGCGGCGCGCTCAGCCGACGCTGTAGCCGGCGCCTTCGACGCCAGCGGCGCAGATCAACTCGTCTTCGTCGCCGGTGCCACCGCTGGCGCCAACCGCGCCGAGGATCTGGCCGTCGGCGTCCTTGATCAGCACGGCGCCGGTCTGCGGGATGAACTTGCCCTGCGCGGTGGCGGCGATCGCGTTGAAGAACGCCGGCAGATCCTTCGCACGCTGCGTCAGCACGCGCGAGGCCACGCCCATGCCCACGGCGGCCCAGGCCTTGCCGGCGGCGATGTCGATGCGCAGCATGCTGGCGCCATCCTGGCGCTGCGCCGACTTGATGTGACCGGCTTCGTCGATCACCACCACCGCCATTGGCTTGAAGCCCGATTCGGTGGAGCGCGCGAGTGCGCCGGCGATGACGCGATTGGCTTGCTCGAGGGTCAGGGGCATGGTGATGGGTCTCGCTGCGGTGGATTCGCGCATCGTACCCGCACCGTGCGAGCCGGCGTGGTGCCGCGCTTCGGCGCCGCATCCACGCGTTGCGTCCGTTTGATTCGTCGCCCCGTAAGTCGCCGCGACGCGAGGTTGATGGTGCGCAAACCGTGCGCTCCGATGCCCGCGTGGCCTTTCTTTGCGCGGTTCAAATTAGGGAGTGAGTCATGCGGCATCGTGGATACGGCAGATGGTTCAGCGTGCTCGGCGTCGCTTGCGTGGCGCTGGCGGGTTGTGGCGGTGGCGGCGGCAACGGCGACGGTGGTGGCGGCGGTGCGGCAGCGCGCCTGACGCAAAGCCACTCGACGGTGTTGGCACTGACCAGTGACAACGCGTTCGTGTGGTCGGTCAATCCCGACAACGACTCGGTCACGCTGCTCGAGGTCGCAAACGATCGCAATCACAAGGTCGCCGAAGTTCCGGTGGGTGACGAGCCGCGATGCGTGGCGATCACGCCCGACGACAAGAAGCTCTATGTCACCAATGCAGTCAGCGGCACGGTGTCGGTGATCGATGCACGCTCGTACAACGTGACCAAGACCATCCCCGTGGGCACCGAGCCCACGGGCTGTGCGCTCACGTTCGACGGCGCCAAGCTGTACGTGGCCAACCTGGGTTCCGGCAGCGTCAGCGTGATCGACACCCGCAGCGACACGCTGGCCAAGACGATCCCCAACGCTGGCGACAAGCCGCGCGCGATCGCGGTGGCCGAAGTCGGCGGCCAGACCAAGGTCTACGTCACCCAGTTCCTGGCCCAATTGGTGGACGACGCGCGCACCATCGACCAGAAGGAGGGCCGCGATGACGGGCGCGAAGGGCGTGTCACCGTGATCGACGGCGCCACCGACACCGTGGCCAAGACCATCAAGCTGGCCGCCAAGGCCACCGGCTTTCAATCCGACGGCTCGACGCTCGGCAAGGTGGTGTTCGATGCCAACAACGCGGCCACCAAGGTCAATACGCAGGCCTTTCCGAACCAGCTCGAGACCATCGTCGTGCGCGGCAATCGCGCCTATCTGCCCAACACGGCGTCGTCGCCGGACGGCCCGGTGAAGTTCAACGTCAACGTGCAGTCCTTCGTGTCGGTGATCGACATCGTGGCCGATCAGGAGGTGGTCGACGAGACCTTCAACATGAACCGGGGTGTTCAGCTCGAGGCACTCGGCAAGAAGCTGTTCCCGACCAATCCGTCGGCGCTGGCGTTCAAGCGCAGCGGCACCTTCGAGGGCTTCGTGCTGTCGCGCGCCACCGATCGCCTGGTGCGACTGGTGCTCGACGCCAACAACAAGCCCACCATCAATGCGCCGCTGGCCGCCGGCGACCCGGGCAACGTGGTGCGCATCGAGGTCGGCGTGGACACCGGTGCCGCGCGCAACTCGAGCCCCGAGGGCGTGGTGATCAACGCCGCCGACACGCGCGCCTACGTGATGAACCTGGTGTCGCGCGACGTGTCGGTGATCGACATCTCCGGCAGCGACCCGTCCAAATACAAGGAGATCGCTCGCATCGCGTCGGCGGCGCTGCCCACCGACGCCTTCGCGCTGCGGGTGCAACGCGGCAAGGAGCTGTTCAACACCTCGATCGGCCCCGAGGGCACGAACGACAACGCGCGCAAGCCGGCCGGCCGCATGTCCGACTTCGGCTGGGGCAGCTGCTATGGCTGCCACCCGCGCGGGCTGACCGACGGCGTGACCTGGATGTTCGGCGACGGGCCGCGCCAGACCATCTCGATGGAAAGCACCGTGGCGCATCCGCAGCTGCCGGTGATGCACGTCAACGTCAATGCGAACTTCGCGCCGCTGTTGCCCGCGTTCCATCAGCGCGCGCTCAACTGGTCTTCGGTGCGCGACGAGATCCAGGACTTCGAGCTGAACATCCGCAACGTGTCGGGCGGGCAGGGCCTGATCGCACTGAAGGACCCGTTCGGCGACCGGGCTGCGGTCGATCCGTGCGTGTTCAATCTGCGCTTCACGCTGAACGCGGCCTGCACCGATGCCACCCGCGAGGCGGAGACCGCCATCACGACCGGCCGCGACGCCGATCTCGATGCGATCGCTGC
Organism: Burkholderiaceae bacterium; assembly: GCA_035543655.1. Lineage (GTDB taxonomy): Bacteria > Pseudomonadota > Gammaproteobacteria > Burkholderiales > Burkholderiaceae_C > JAEUPI01. Next base: position 3,060 of record DATKJN010000403.1, read on the forward strand.
CTACATCGCATTCGGCATCCGTGCGCCGGTCACGCCCAACAAGGCGACCGACCCCGACGTGGTGGCCGGGCGTGCGCTGTTTGGCGCGGCCAACTGCCAGGGCTGCCACGGCGGCGCCAACTGGACGGCCAGCACGCTGGACTTCGCGCCGCCGCCGGCGGCCGCCGAGATCACGGCCGGGCAGTTGACTCGCTTCTTGTGCAAGGCGGGCACGTTCGACGCGGCGCTGGCCAACGAGCTCAAGGGTGGCGGCGTCGCCGGCCAGGCCAACACCGACGGCGCCAACGGTGTGCTGGGCATCAACATCCCGTCGCTGCTGAGCGTGTTCGCCGGTGCGCCGTACTTCCACAACGGTGCCGCGCGCACGCTCGACGAAGCATTGGCCAACGTGCCGCACCGCAGCCTGGGCACGGCGGGCGTCGACACGCTGACTAACGCCGCCGACCGGGCCAAGCTTGCCAAGTTCGTCGCCAGCATCGATGCCAGCACACCGATCTTCCCCGAGAAGACGATGAACGAGGCGAAGCCGCTGTGTCTGCCTTGATGGGGCCTCGGTGTTGATCGC
>DATKJN010000404.1:0-2377 GCA_035543655.1 Burkholderiaceae bacterium
GGCCTGCAGCACGAAGACGGCCACAGCCACGTGCTGGCCGGCACGATCCCCAACTGCGTGAGCTACGACCCCACGTTCGCGCACGAGGTCGGCGTGATCATGCACCACGGCCTGAAGCGCATGGTGGAAAAGCAGGAGAACGTCTTCTACTACCTGACCCTGCTGAACGAGAACTATCCGATGCCCGGCCTGCAAGCCGGCACCGAAGAGCAGATCATCAAGGGCATGTACCTGCTGCTGGAAGGTGCCAAGAAGACGCCGCGCGTCAACCTGCTCGGCTCGGGCACGATCCTGCGCGAGTCGATGGCGGCCAAGGAGCTGCTCGAGAGCGAATGGGGCGTGGCCGCCAACGTGTGGAGCTGCCCGAGCTTCAACGAGCTGGCGCGCGACGGCCAGGATTGCGAGCGTTGGAACCTGCTGCACCCGAAGGAAAAGGCGCGCGTCCCCTACGTGACCGAACAGCTGTCAAAGCACGCCGGCCCGGTGGTGGCATCGACCGACTACATCAAGAACTATGTCGATCAGATTCGCGCCTTCATGCCGAAGGGGCGCACGTACAAGGTGCTCGGCACCGACGGTTTCGGCCGCAGCGACTTCCGCAGCAAGCTGCGCGAGCACTTCGAGATCAATCGCCACTACATCGTGGTGGCGGCACTGAAGGCGCTGGCCGACGAAGGCGCGGTGCCGGCCTCTGCGGTGAGTGACGCACTCGCCAAGTACCGGATCAAAACCGACAAGATCAACCCGCTGTACGCCTGAAGAAGAAGAGCACAGGAGACAACATGGCACTGGTGGAAGTGCGCGTCCCCGACATCGGGGACTTCAAGGACGTGGCCGTCATCGAGTTGCTGGTCAAGCCCGGCGACACGGTGAAGGCCGAACAAAGCCTGATCACGGTCGAGAGCGACAAGGCCTCGATGGAGATTCCGTCCAGCGCGGACGGTGTGGTCAAGGAACTGAGGGTCGCGCTCGGCGACAAGGTCAGCGAAGGGTCGCCGCTGCTGATGCTGGAGTCCGCCAATGGGGCCGCGGCGCCGGCGAGCGCTCCCACGCCCGTGCAGGCGCAGATTCCGCAGGTTGCGGCGGCCGCGCCATCGCCCGCGCCGACGGTTGCTCCCGCAGCGGGCGGTGGGGTCGTCGAACTGCGTGTGCCCGACATCGGCGACTTCAAGGACGTCTCCGTCATCGAGGTCTTCATCAAGCCCGGCGACACCGTCAAGCTGGAGCAAAGCCTGATCACGGTGGAAAGCGACAAGGCCTCGATGGAGATCCCTGCGTCGCAGGGCGGCTTGATCAAGGAGCTCAGGATCAAGATCGGCGACAAGGTGTCGCAAGGGTCGGTGGTGGCATTGATCGAAGCTGCGGCGGGTGCCGCTCCGACGCCGATACCGGCCGCGGCGCCGGCACAGGCGGCTGCGCCCGCCACGGCGCCTTCGAGCGCGCCCGTGTCGCAGCGCACGTCGCCCACTGCGGCACTGCCGCCGCACGAGCCCACCGCTGTGCCGGCCAGCCTGCCGCATGCGTCGCCCTCGGTGCGCCGCTTCGCGCGCGAGCTCGGCGTGCCGCTGGCCGAGGTGAAGGGCAGCGGGCCGAACGGCCGCATCACGCACGAAGACGTGCAGGGTTTCGTCAAGGGGGTGATGTCGGGCGCCGTGCACACCGGTGTGCAGAAGGCAACGCCCGCCGCCGCCGGCGGCGGCCTGGCGGGTTTGTTGCCGTGGCCGCAGATCGACTTCACCAAGTTCGGCGAGGTCGAACGCAAGGACCTGTCGCGCATCAAGAAGATCTCGGGCGCCAACCTGCACCGCAACTGGGTGATGATTCCGCACGTCACCAACAACGACGAAGCCGACATCACCGAGCTCGAGGCGCTGCGCGTGCAGCTCAACAAGGAGAACGAGAAGGCCGGCATCAAGGTCACGATGCTCGGCTTCGTGATCAAGGCGGTGGTGGCCGCGCTGAAGAAGTTCCCCGACTTCAACACCAGCCTCGATGGCGAACAGCTGGTCTACAAGCGCTACTTCAACATCGGATTCGCCGCCGACACGCCCAACGGCCTGGTGGTGCCGGTGCTGAAAGATGCCGACAAGAAGGGCCTGCTGCAGATCGCGCAGGAGATGGCTGAGCTGTCGAAGAAGGCACGCGACGGCAAGCTCGGCCCCGCCGACATGACCGGCGGCTGCATCTCGATCAGCTCGCTCGGCGGCATCGGCGGCACGCACTTCACGCCGATCATCAACGCGCCGGAGGTGGCGATCCTCGGCCTGTCCAAGGGCTACATGAAGCCTGTGTGGGACGGCAAGGCGTTCCAGCCCCGCTTGACCTTGCCGCTGTCGCTGTCGTACGACCACCGCGTGATCGATGGCGCCTCCGCGGC
>DATKJN010000405.1:0-4282 GCA_035543655.1 Burkholderiaceae bacterium
GCCGCTGGATCGTGCACCTCGTACAGCAACTGCTCTTTCACCGTGTGCGCGTCGACCCGACCGCCGCTGCCTTCGGGCTTGGTGATCGTGCAATCGCCGTCGGCATCGATCTCGGCGATCGGATAGCCCAGGCGCGCCATGCCGGGCACGTCCTTCACGCCGGGATCGGCGTAGTAGCCGCCGGTGACCTGGGTGCCGCATTCGAGCAGGTGGCCGGCCATCGTGGCGCGGCCCAGGCGTTCCCAGTCGTCGGCGGCCCAGCCGAAGTGGGCCAGCGCCGGGCCCACCGTGAGCGACGGGTCGGCGATGCGGCCGCCGACCACGATGTCGGCACCGGCGCGCAACGCCGCGGCGATCGGCTCGGCGCCGAGATAGGCGTTGGCGCTGACGATGTCGCGCCCATCGAGTGCGGCGCCGAGCGCGTCGCGCAGCAGCGCGCGATGCTCGGCGCCGGACACGTCGTCGCCGGCGATCACCGCGATGCGCGGCACACGCAGGCCCTGCCGGCGCGCGAGCTCGCGGATGCGCAACGCCGCGCCGCGCGGGTTGGCGGCGCCGAAGTTGCTGACGATGCGGATGCCGTGGCGCAGGCAACTGGCCAGCACCGGTTGCAGCAGCGCATCGAGCAACGGCTCGTAGCCGGCGTCGGGGTCGGCGCGCCTGGCGATGTGTGCCAGCGCGAGCGTACGTTCGGCCAGCGTCTCGAAGATCAGCACCGACGGGCCGCCGCTGGCCACCAGCGAGTCGACCACCGGTGCGGCCGCATCGGTGCGGTCTCCGGAGAAACCCGCCGCACAGCCGATACGCAGCACCGAAGCAGACGAGGACACCATGGCAGCGCACTGTAGGCAGCGGCGTCACATCTGTGAAATCGAAAGATGCGATACATTGATCTGCAATGCCAATCAATCTCGGCACACGCGAGCTGAACGCGTTCCTGGTGCTCGCCGAACAGCGCAACTTCACTCGCGCCGCGGCGCTGTGCCATCTGTCGCAGCCCGCGTTCTCGGCGCTGGTGAAGGCGCTCGAAGACACGGTGGGTGCGCGCCTGTTCGACCGCACCACGCGCAGCGTGGAGCTCACCGCCGAAGGGCGCGTGCTGGTCGAACCGGCGCGCCGGCTGCTGCGCGACGCCGACGGTGCCCTGGCCGACGTGCGAGACCACGCCGCGCGGCGCCGCGGGCGGGTGGCGATCGCGCTGTTGCCCTCGCTGGCCGCCGGTTGGCTGCCGCCGCTGCTGGCCCAGTTCCATCGCCAGCACCCGGGCATCGAACTCGACGTGGCCGACGTGCTGTCCGATGCCTGCATCGAGCGCGTGCGCGCCGGCAGCGCGGACTTCGCGCTGGCCTCCACGCGCACCGCCACGCCCGAGCTGCACACCGAGGAGTTCTGCCGCGACCAGTTCCACCTGGTGTGCCCGCGCGACCATGCGCTGGCGCGGCGGCGCGGCCGCATTCAGCTGAAAGACCTGGCGCCGCATCCGATCGTGCACCTGGCGCGCTCCAGCAGCGTGCGCCAGTACGTGGAGGCGGCGCTGTACCCGATGCAGCTGCACACGATGATGGAGCTCGACCAGCTCAGCACCGTGGCCGGCATGGTGCGCGCCGGGCTCGGCATCACGATCGTGCCCTCGCTCACGCTGTTCCACTTTGCCGATCCGCAGCTCGCCACGCGGCCGCTGCACGCGCCGGCGCTGGTGCGGCGCGTGTACTTGGTGCGGCGCGCCGACCGGCCACTGTCGACCGCCGCCGCGGGGCTGCATCAGATGGTGATGGCGGCGCGGCCGCGCGTGCCGCGCGGCGTTCGTTAGGCTCCCGCGCTGGCCGGATTTGCGCCGCCACAAGGATCCGACCTGAAACCCCGCATCGGCGCTGGTTCGAAGCCCGTTCCTACAATGCGATCGACCTTGGGAGCCCGAAGTGATCGTCGAACGCATCTGGACCGGCAACTCGCTGCGCAACTACAACTACCTGATCGCCTGCCCCGACACCGGTGAGGCACTGGCGATCGACCCGCTCGACCACGGCAAGTGCCTGGCGGTGGCCAAGAAGAACGGCTGGCGCATCACGCAGATCCTCAACACGCACGAGCACCACGACCACACCGGCGGCAACGCCGCGGTGGTGGAGGCCACCGGCGCCAAGGTGATCGCCCACCACAAGGCCGGCGGCAAGATCGCCGGCGTCGACCGCGGCGTGAAGGCCGGAGACATCATCAAGGTCGGCAAGCGCGTCGAGCTCGAGTGCATGGACACGCCGGGCCACACCTTCTGCCACATCTGCCTGCGCTCGCACACCGACTCACCGGCGCTGTTCTCGGGCGACACGCTGTTCACCGCCGGCGCCGGCAACTGCCACAACGGCGGCGACCCCGGCGCGATGTACGAGACCTTCGCGCAGCAACTCGAGTCGCTGCCCGACAACACGCAGCTGTACCCGGGCCACGACTACATCGAGAACAACCTCAAGTTCACGCTGTCGCGCGAGCCGGACAACGCGGCCGCGAAGGCGCTGCTGCCCAAGGTGGCGGGCCACGACCCGCAAAACTCGGTCGTCACCACGCTGCAGCAGGAGAAGACCTTCAACACGTTCTTCCGGCTCACCCACCCGAGCGTGATCGCCAAGCTGCGCGAGGCCTTTCCCGACCTGCCGGAGAAACCGGACCGGCGCACGGTGTTCCTCAAGCTGCGCGAGCTACGCAACAAGTGGTGAGCTGTTCACTGGTAAATCGCTGCGCGATTTCCCAGTGGCTTGATCGGTGTGAGAAGGACCGGCCAAGCCGGATCCTTCTCACATGAGGGACCGCGCTGCACGTTGTTCCACGCGATCCTCACAGCGGGCGGTCTTCCGCCCGCCACGAATGACTCGCAGAGAGAACTGCGCAGCAATTCCTCTGCGCTCAGACGAACAGCAGCGCCGGCGTCTCGAGCAGGCGCTTGAGCGCCTGTACGAACAGCGCCGCACCGTGGCCATCGACCACCCGGTGGTCGAACGACGACGACAGGTTCATCAGCAGGCGCGGCACGATCGCGCCGCCGCGCACCACCGGCCGCTCGACGATGCGGTTCACGCCGACGATCGCCACCTCGGGCGCGTTGATGATCGGCGTGGTCACGATGCCGCCGATCGGGCCGAGGCTGGTGATCGTGATCGTCGAGCCGCTCAGCTCGCCGCGCGTGATGTGGCCGCCGCGCGCGGCCGCGGCCAGACGCGCGACTTCGCTCGCCGACTGCCACAGGTCGAGCGCCTCGGCATGGCGCACCACCGGCACCATCAGTCCGGCATCGGTCTGCGTGGCGATGCCCAGGTGCACCGGGGCGTGACGCGTGAGCACGCCCTTTTCGTCATCGAAGGTCGCGTTGACCGACGGGTGCTCGACCACGGCGACCGCGATCGCGCGCATCAAGAGCGGCAGCAGCGTGAGCTTGCCGCGCGCATCGCCATGCTGCGCGTTGAGCGCGCCGCGCAGCGCCTCGAGCTCGGTGACGTCGCATTCCTCGACGTAGCTGAAGTGCGGGATGCGCCGTTTGGCCTCCTGCATCTTCATGGCGATCTTGCGGCGCAGGCCGATCACCGGGATCGACTCTTCGCCGCTGCGCGGCGTGCCGCTGGGTGTCGCAGGGGCCGGAGTCGTCTGCATCGGCATCGGCCGCGCGGCGGTGGGATGCGCCTTCGCATGGCCATCGAGGTCGGCCTGCATCACGCGCCCCGCGGTGCCGCTGGGCTTGACCTGCGCCAGGTCGATGCCCAGCTCCCAGGCGCGGCGCCGCACCGACGGCGTGGCGATCGGCCGGTCGGTGGATGGCGCTTCGCGGGCTGGCGCGGGGGCGGGCGCAGCGCTTGGCGCGGGCATTGCTGAGGTGGCCTTCGCCGCCGGTGGGGTCGTGGCCGTTGCGCGCGGCGCGCTCGCCGGGGCCGCAGCCGCGGCTTCGCCGCGGATCTGAATCTTGACGAGCTCCGCGCCCACCGCGAACACCGTGCCCTCGGCACCGCCGATCCACGTGACCTGGCCCGCCACCGGCGACGGAATTTCCACCGAGGCCTTGTCGGTCATCACGTCGGCGAGTGCCTGGTCCTCGGCCACCGTGTCGCCGGGCTTCACGTGCCAGGCCACGAGCTCGACCTCGGCGATGCCTTCGCCGATGTCGGGCATCTTGATCGTTCTTTCGACCATGTCCTTAGGGCTCCATCACGCGCTTGAGCGCAGCCCCCACGCGTGCCGGGCCGGGAAAGTAGTGCCACTCCTGCGCATGCGGGTACGGCGTGTCCCATCCGGTCACGCG
>DATKJN010000406.1:0-4212 GCA_035543655.1 Burkholderiaceae bacterium
CGATGTATTACTCACCCGTTCGCCACTCGCCACCAGGGTTGCCCCCGTGCTGCCGTTCGACTTGCATGTGTAAGGCATGCCGCCAGCGTTCAATCTGAGCCAGGATCAAACTCTTCAGTTCGATCTCTGCAAGTTTGCTCGTTCGGAATTGAAGTGAACTTCACTTCTTCATCCGTGAGCGTTTGCGGACTTGGCCGTGAGGCCGCGTCCATGGCATTCGCCTTCAAACGCCCACGCTTATCGGCTGTTGCTTGTTAAAGAGCTTGCGCCTCGCAGCGCCGCCGACCGCTGTCGGCAAAGAAGGCGGAGTATGACCCGCTTTCGCGGGATCGTCAAGCCTCCGGGGCTTCAACCTCCTCGACAGACGCCTCGTCGGCCGTGCTGCAAAGAGCCCATGAGTATAGCGCACCTCCACGACCCGCTGACCTACGCTCGCTGAGGCAGGTGAGTCGGCTGCTCGACCGCGAGTGTCCATTCGCGCAGTGGCTCGTCACTGCTCAGGGCGCGACCCACCCGAGGCACGAGCCGCTTGATGTCTGCGCGCAGGACACGCTGTTTGACAGAGGAGATCTGCGAGGGCTGCATCGAGAAGGATCGCAGGCCCATTGCCAGCAGCAACTCGGTGAACGCGGTGTCGCCGGCCATTTCACCGCAAATGCTGACGTGCTTGCCGACCTGATTGGCCGCATCAATGGCGCGTGAAATCAGCTGCAGCACTGCCGGATGCCACGGATCGTAGAGGTTGGCCACAGCCTCATCCGCGCGATCGATGGCCAATGTGTACTGAATCAGATCGTTCGTTCCGATCGAGACGAAGTCCAGCTCGCGCAGGATGCTGGGCATGATTAACACGGCCGCTGGCACCTCGACCATGGCGCCGAGCGCAACGTCGGTGTAGGCCATGCCGGCATCACGCAATTGCTGCTTGGCACGTGCCAACGCCTCGCGCGCCATTCGAATCTCAGACAGCTGCGCCACCATCGGCAACAGCAGCCGCACCTTGCCAAAGGCACTGGCCCGCAGAATGGCGCGCAGCTGCTGACGAAACATTGCCGGTTCGGACAAGCTCCAGCGGATGGCCCGCAGACCCAGCGCTGGATTGAGACCGTACTCATGCCGCAACTCGTGCACGGTCAGGCGATCTAGCGGTTTGTCCGCGCCGATGTCCACGGTGCGGATGGTCACAGGCAGTCCGCGCATGGTCTCGACGACGCCGCGGTAGGCCTCGAACTGCTCATCCTCGCTGGGCAGCTCGCCGCCACGGTTCATGAACAGAAACTCACTTCGGAACAAGCCGACGCCCACCGCACCTGAATCGAGCGCAACTGACGCATCACGGGGCAACTCGATGTTGGCGAGCAGTTCGACCGCCTCACCATCCAGCGTCACCGACGGCATGTGGCGCAAGCGATGCAGGCGTGCACGTTCGAGTTCACTCTGCCGCTGGCGGAACCGGTACTCTTCGAGGACGATCGGGGACGGATCGACCACCACGACGCCCGCATCGCCGTCGATCACGATCCAATCGTCCTGTCGGATCAGGCGGCTCGCCTCGCGCGCTCCAACCACGGCCGGGATGTCCATGCTGCGCGCCACGATCGCGCTGTGCGACGTCTTGCCGCCAACATCGGTGACAAAGCCGGAGAACACGCTGCCCTTGAACTGCAGCATGTCGGCAGGAGCAATGTCGTTGGCAATCAGCACCAGCGGATCTTCGTTGCCGTGTGTGCCGGCAGATGCCGGTAGCAGCGGGCCCGCGCGAGACAGTGCGCGCAGCATGCGTTCCACCACCTGCTCCAAGTCGGCCTTGCGCTCGCGCAGGTACTCGTCATCCATCTCGTCGAACTGCCGCGCCATCACTTCCAACTGCGCCGACAGCGCCCACTCGGCGTTGTAGTGACGTGTGCGAATCCATTGTTTGGTTGCGCCGGTGAGCGCTTCGTCGTGCAAGAGCATCAAGTGCACGTCGAGGAGTGCGGGCAGTTCGGCCGGTGCCTCGATGGGTAGGTCGCGCTTGAGCGCCGTCAGTTCGGCCGCGACGACGTCGCGCGCTTGCCGCAAGCGGTCAATCTCCGGCTCAACGCGGGGCTCATCGATGTAGTAGTGCGCGACGTCGACGCGGCTCGAAGCGATCAGCACCGCGCGGCCGATCGCTATGCCGCGGGAAACAGCTTGTCCGAAGACTTGGATACTCACCAGACCACTGTATCAGCAGGCCCTTTGCTCTGGCCGCTGAGCCGTCCGCGGTCTCACTGTGAAGCGGCGAGCTGTCGACGCCTCACTCGCCCTCGCCGAACTTGTCGTTGACGAGAGCGCCGATGGCCTCGGCCGCTTTCGCCTCGTCGTCGCCTTCGACTTCAAGTTCGATCTCGGTGCCGAACCCGGCTGCCAGCATCATCACACCCATGATGCTCTTGGCATTGACGCGCCGGCCATTGCGGGCAAGGTGGACTTCGCTGGCAAAGCTGCTGGCCAGCTTGGTGAGTTTGGCGGAGGCCCTGGCGTGCAGGCCGAGTTTGTTATTGATCTTGAGAACGGCTTTGATCATGGTCGCCTGGCCTTGACGATTGAGTCTGCGGTCGGCTTGGGGCCAGCTGCATGACGCCCTGCACCGCTCCGCTGACCGCGCGCTCCACCAGTGCGGGCAAGGGATTCGAGCGGTACGCCACCGCGCGCCACAACATTGGCACGTTGACACCGACCACCACTCGCACGTGCGCGCCGTCGGCCAGACGCATGGCCACGTTGCACGGCGTGGCGCCGAACACATCGGTGAGCACCAGCACCTCCTTCTCGCCGGTTGCCAGCAGTGCCGCGCGTGCCGATGCCTCCACGACATCCGGTTTGGCATCCGGTGTGACATCCACCGCCTCGATCCCGGTCTCGTTGGGAAAGACGTGCGCGACCACCGCCTTCAACGACGTCGCGAGCGGCGCATGCGCAATCAACAACAAGCCTGCCATGGTGGAGCAACCCGCCGCGATTATCTCTGGGTCGAGACCACGCCGCGTCGGCGCGTCACGACGCGAGGGTAAAGCCAATACCACAGCCCCGCCCCGGTCGTACCCAGCAGGAGCAAGGCCATCGCCGCACGGTGGCTGTCTGCGCCCTCCCAGCCCGCTCCGACCATCGCATCGATCACCAATCCCATGCCCCACTGCCAGGCGAACACACCCGAAAAGATCGCCAGATTGAACGCCGAGAGCGCGCGACCCGCCTCCTCCTTGCGGAACGCTTGCGCCACTGCAGGCTGGGTCAGTGCGATCACGCTGGTGAAGGCACACCACAGAGCCAGCCAGCCGGCGCCCGCCCGCGATCCGAGCAAGACGATGCACAACAGCACCAATGCCCCTGCAGGCCAACCTCGACCAATCAGCCGCTCCTGTCTCCAACCGCGCGCGAGCAGGCGCGGGATCACGACGCCCCACGCGAGAAACGCGCACAGCATCGTCAAATTGATGAGGAAGAGGCCTTGTGCCGCTCCGCTCGCGGTCAGGCCGACGACCTGTGTCAGCCAAGGGCCGGCCCACAACGCCTGCACGGCAATCAATCCACCATACGTAAAGAAGCCCAGTGGGAGTGATCGCACGAATTCGGGGTGGGTGAGGATCGCGCGGTACGCGCCGGCCTGGCGCGCTTCGCCCCGGGACGGCGGATCGGCCGGGGCGCCGGCGGCAATGCCGACCATGCCGACCGCCAGTGCCGCAGCCACCAACCAAAAAAGGCCACGCCAGCCAACCATCGGCAGCAGCGCTTGCACAGGCAGGGTGGAGGCCACCATGCCCAACGACCCGGTCATCAGCATCCAGGAGTTCAGTCGCAGTTGCAGCGGCCGGTCGTATAGGTGAACGAATGCCGCCAGCGGCGCCATCAAGCTGGCCGACACGCCCAAGCCAATCATCAGTCGTGCGACAACCAACTGACCGAAGTTGCGCGCCAGTGCGAATCCGATGCACCCCAGCACCGCGAATACCAGAAAGCAAAGGAGCACGCGCCGCGCACCGTATCGGTCGAGCGCCCAACCGAGCGGCAATTGCATGCAGGCAAAGCCGAGAAAGTAGGCGCCGGCCAACAGACCGAGATCCGCAGCACCCAGGTGCAGTTCGCGCGCGAACTCCGGTGCCAGGGTCGCGACCACGGCACGAAGCAGGGCCGATAGGAAGTAGTTGAACGCGAAAGCGCCAAAAACGCCGGCCACGGCCCAGGCAACGC
>DATKJN010000407.1:0-6685 GCA_035543655.1 Burkholderiaceae bacterium
GGCGCGCAAACCAAACCGATCCGCATCGGCTACCCGGTGATCCTGTCCGGGCCGGGTGCACTGATCGGCGAGCCGTCGCTGAAAGGCGCGCAGATGTTCGTCGACGAGGCCAACGCCAAAGGCGGCGTGCTCGGCCGCAAGCTCGAGTTGCTGGTGCGCGACACCAAGGGCAATGCCGACGAGGCGGTGCGCATCGCGCGCGACCTGATCCTGCGCGAGAACGTCGACTTCCTGGTGGGCACGCTCACGTCGGCCGAAGGCCCTGCGGTGTCGCCGGTGGCCAAGGAGAACAAGACCGTGTTCGTGGTGCCGGTGGTCAAGACCGATCAGCTGACCACGCCGGCCAACCTGCATCCCTATGTGTTCCGCACCGCCACCACCACCACCATCGAAGGCCGCACCGCCGCCGAGTTGATGGCCAAGTGGCAGGTGAAGAAAGTGGCGACGATGAGTCCGGACTACGCGTTCGGCCAGGATCTGACCAAGGCGTTCGTCGCGCACCTGAAGAAGCTGAGGCCCGACATCGAGATCATCGACCAGCAGTGGCCCAAGCTCGGCGAGGCCGACTACACGCCGTTCATCAACGCCCAGATGGCCAAGAAGCCCGACGCGGTGTTCACCAGCCTGTGGGGCGGCCACTTCGTCACCTTCGTCAAGCAGGCCAATCCGCTGAAGTATTTCGATGCGGTCAAGCACCAGGTGCTCGCCGCCGGAGAAGCGGGCGCGATCGAGACCGCCAAGGCGATGGGCGACGACTATCCGTTCGGCATCTGGGCCAACGCGTACGACGCGTTCAACTGGGACGCCGGCCCGCCGCAGCACAAGGAATACATCGCCAGGCTGCGCGCCTACACCAAGGAAGAGCACCCGTCGTCGTGGCCGATCACCGGCTATATCGGCCTGCAGATGCTCACTGCCGCGATCACCAAGGCGGGCAGCACCGACTCCGACAAGGTGGCCAAGGCGATGTTCGAGATCGCGGTCGACACGCCGATCGGCAAGCAGACCTTCCGCAGCAAGGACCACCAGGCGAACCGCGCGCAGTTCTGGGGCAAGATGACCAAGGACCCGCGCTATCCGTTCGCGGTGATGAGTCCGCCGACCTACATCGACCCCGCGCCCTTCATGGACTGATCACACGATGCCCGGTGGACGCCCCAAGACCAAGGCCGCGCCCGATGCGGTCAAGAGCGTGGCCAAGGTGCTCGACATCCTCGAGCACGTGGCTGCAGCGCGCCAGCCCGTCAGCGTGTCCGACCTGGCGCGCGGCACCGGCTTCAACGTGAGCACCGCCTTTCGCCTGGTGCAGACCCTGGTCGCACGCGGCTACGTGGAGCAGCAAGACGGCCAGCGCAGCTACGTGCTCGGCACCCGCATCTACCAGCTCGCCAGCGCGTACCTGAATGGCAGCGACCTGGCCACGATGGCGCGCCCGCACCTGGAGGCGCTGCGCAACGAGGTCGGCGAGACGGTTTATCTGGTGATCTTCAGCCAGGGTGAGATCGTGCAGCTGTGCAAGGCCGACGGCCCGCACGTGGTGAGCGCGTCGATCCGATCGGCCGAACGCGAGCCGGCGTACTGCACGGCCACCGGCAAGGTGCTGCTGTCGGGCTTGTCGAGCGAGGCGTTCGATGCGTATCTGGGCGGCGTGAAACTCACGCCCTATACGGCGCAGACCATCACCACCAAGACCAAGCTCGAGCGCGAGATCGATGGCGTGCGCGAGCAGGGCTTTGCGCTCGACCTCGAGGAGTACGCCGAGAACCTGTGTTGCCTGGCCGTGCCGGTGCGCGATCCGCACAACGGCGACATCGCCGCCGCGATCAGCGTGGCCTGTCCGAAGCTGCGTTTCAAGCGCAGCAACGTGCCGGTCTGGCGCCAGTTGCTCGAGGAGCGCGCCGCACTGATCTCGCAGCCGCTCGGCCTGATCGACTGAGCGGCACCAGCGCGCCGTGTTCGAGCCTTCGTTCCTCCTCGGCCAGGTGCTGAGCGGGTTGACCGCGGCGATGTTCCTGTTCGTCGTCGCCTCGGGTCTGTCGCTGGTGTTCGGCGTGCTGCGCGTGCTCAATTTTGCGCACGGGTCGTTCTACATGGTCGGCGCCTATCTGGCGTGGCAGTGGATGCAACTGCTGTCCGGGCTCAGCGGCAGCTTCTGGGTTGCGGTGCTCGGCGCGGCTGTCGGCGTGGCGCTGCTCGGCGGCTTGATCGAGCGGCTGCTGCTGCGCCACCTGTACGGCCGCGAAGACCTCTACCAGCTGCTCTTGACCTATGCGCTGGTGCTGATGCTGGGCGACGCGGCCCGCATGCTGTGGGGCACGCAGCAGCTGAGCGTGCCGCGGCCTGCGGCCCTGACCGGCCGCTTCGAGTGGTTCGGCGCGGTGGTGCCGCACTACAACCTGTTCATCATCGTGCTCGGCCCGCTGATCGCGACCGGCTGCTGGTTGCTGCTGAGCCGCACCGGCACCGGCCGCCTGATCCGCGCCGCCGCGCTCGACCGCGAGATGCTGGCCGCGCTCGGCGCCGACGTGGGCCGGCTGTACACGCTGATGTTCATGGCCGGCTCGTTCCTGGCCGGGCTGGGCGGTGCGCTCGTCACACCGGTGCGCAGCATCGTGCCGGGCATGGACGTCGAGATCATCGTCGAGGCCTTCATCGTCGTCGTGATCGGCGGCCTCGGGTCGTTCTGGGGCACCTTCATCGGTGCGATCGTGTTCGGCCAGGTGCTGGCCTTCGGCATCCTGGTGCTGCCGGGCTTCTCGATCTTCGCGGTGTTCGCGTTGATGGCACTGGTGCTGATCGTGCGCCCGAACGGCTTGTTCGGCAGGCCGCTGGCATGAAGCTGCGCGTGCCGTGGGCGCTGCTGGTGTGGCTCGCATTGCTCGTGGTGCCGTGGCTGGGTTCGCGCTTCTATACGTTCCTGGCCACTGAGATCGTGATCCTGGCGCTGTTCGCGCTCAGCCTGAACCTGCTGCTCGGCGTGTCGGGACTGGTGTCGTTCGGCCATGCGGCGTACTTTGGTATCGGTGCCTACACCTGCGCCATCTTGATGAAGACGCATGGCGTGCCGTTCGCACTCGCGTTCGCCGCCGCAGGGGTCGCCTCCGGCGCCGCCGCCTTGGTGTTCGGCTTCTTCTGCGTGCGCTCCACCCGCATCTACTTCGCGATGCTCACATTGGCCTTTGCGCAGATCGTGTGGGCGGTGTGCTTCAAGTGGAACGGCGTCACCGGCGGCGAGCAGGGCCTGAACAATGTGCCGTATCCGGACTTCGGCTGGATGGAGTCGCTGCCCCTGCTCGGCGGCCTGCGCGCAGCCGACCGCTACTTCCTGCTGGTGATGGTGATCGTCGGCTTGTGCGCACTGGGGTTGAAACGCATCACCGGATCACCGTTCGGCCGCATGCTGAACGCGATCCGCGAGAACGCCGAGCGCGCCGAGTTCGTCGGCCTCAACGTGCGCTGGTACCAAGTGGCGGCATTCGCGCTCGCCGGCGTGTTCGCCGGTCTGGCCGGCGCGCTGTTCGGCTTGTTCAACCGCGGCGTGTTTCCCGACTTCGCGTATTGGTCGAAGTCGGCCGAGGTGCTGATCATGGCCATCCTCGGCGGCATGGGCAGCTTCTGGGGCCCGGCCATCGGCGCTGCGGCGCTCACGCTGCTGAACCACCAGATCACGTCGGTCACGCGCTACTGGCCGATGGTGCTCGGCACGGTGCTGATCGTGCTGTTGTTCGTGTTCCCGGGCGGCATCGCCGGTGCGCTCGGCGCGTTGCGGCTGCGGCTCAAACGCCGTGCGGCGCCATGATCGAAGCGCAGGGCCTGAAACGAGCATTCGGCGGCGTGGCCGCGATCGACGGCGTGAGCCTGGCGGTGGCACGCCACGAGATCGTGGCCATCATCGGTCCCAACGGCGCCGGCAAGTCGACGCTGTTCAACCTGCTCACCGGCCATCTGAAGCCCGACGCCGGCCGCGTGACACTCGCTGGCCGCGACGTCACCGGCATCGCGCCGCACAAGCTGTGCGCGCTCGGCGTGGCGCGCTCGTTCCAGCGCACCAACATCTTTCCCAGGCTCACGGTGTTTCAGAACGTGCAGGCCGCGCTGATCGCGCACCGCGGCCGTGGCCGCGACTTGTGGTCGCGGGTCGAGCACGTGTACCGCGACGAGGCGATGGCGCTGCTGGCCGACGTGAACCTCGCCGACAAGGCGCCGCTCGCCGGCGGCACGCTGTCGTACGGCAACCAGAAGCAGCTGGAGCTCGGCATCGCATTGGCCGGCAAGCCCGAGATCCTGCTGCTCGACGAGCCCACCGCCGGCATGAGCGCGACCGAGACCCGCGAGTCGATGGCGCTGCTGCGTCGCATCGCACACGAGCGCGGCCTGACGTTGTTGTTCACCGAACACGACATGGACGTGGTGTTCGGCGCCGCGCAGCGCATCGCGGTGTTGCACCAGGGCCGGCTGATCGCGGTCGGCACGCCAGAGGCCATCCGCGCCGATGCCGAGGTGCGGCGCGTGTACCTGGGGGATCGGTGATGCTGGCAGCGACCGACCTGCACACCGACTACGGACTGTCGCGCGCGCTGTTCGGCGTGTCGCTGACGATCGCGCGCGGCGAATGCGTCGCGCTGCTCGGTCGCAACGGCGTCGGCAAGTCGACGACCATGCGCTCGATCATGGGCCTGACGCCACCGGCGTCGGGCCACGTGCACTGGAAGGACCAGGACATCACCGGCTGGCGCCCCGATCGCGTGGCGCGCGCCGGCATCGGCTTCGTGCCGGAAGACCGGCGCGTGTTCAGCGAGCTCACGGTGTTCGAGAACCTCGACGTGGCGCGTCGCGCCATCGGGCGCCACGATCGTGCACGGCGCTGGACCGCCGACGGCGTGTGCGCGCTGTTCCCCAAGCTGGCGCAACTGCGCGATCGGCGCGCCGGCAGCCTGTCCGGCGGCGAGCAGCAGATGTTGACGATCGCCCGCACGCTGATGGGCAACCCCGAGCTGCTGCTGCTCGACGAACCGTCGGAAGGCCTGGCGCCGCTGGTGGTCGAAAGCCTGCTGGCGCAGGTGCAGCAGCTGAAGGCCGATGGGCTGACGATCCTGCTCGCCGAACAGGGCGTGGCCTTCTCTCTCGCGCTCGCCGACCGTGTGTACGTGCTCGAGAAGGGCCGCGTCGTGCACGAGGGCCCCGCTGCCGCGCTGCGCGACGACACCGCGCTGCGCGATCGGCTGCTCACGTTGTGATTCCCGCACCACCCACCGATCAACCACCACCACCGAGGAGACCGCGATGCCGTTCGTGACCATCAAGATCCTGCAAGGCCATCCGCAGGAGCGCAAGAACGAGATCTCGCGCCGCGTGACCGAAGCGATCAGCGAGCTCGCCCAGTTGCCCAAGGAGGCGGTGTGGGTCGTGTTCCAGGACGTCAGCGCCGAGGACTGGTACGTCGGCGCGTCGACGGTGGCTGCGTTGAAGAAAGCCGGCAAGCTGTGAAGCTCGACCTGCGCGATGCGCGACTGCGCGAGCTGATCGATCCCGACGCGGCGCTCGACACGCTGTCGGACGGCCACCTGTTCACCGAAGGACCGCTGTGGGACTCCGAGCGGCGCCGGCTGCTGTTCAGCGACATCCCGGGCGACCGCATCCACGAATGGAGCGCGGCCACGGGCACGCGTGTGTTCCGCGCCCCCAGTCGCAAGAGCAACGGCCTCGCGTGGGATCTGCAGGGCCGGCTGCTCAGCTGCGAACACGCGAGCAGCCGGCTGACCCGCACGGAGGCCGACGGAACCATCACCGCGCTGGCTGCAAGCTACCGAAACCAGGAACTGAACAGCCCGAACGACGTGGTGACCTGCAGCGACGGCGGCATCTACTTCACCGACCCCACCTACGGCCGCATGCCGTACTACGGCGTGGAGCGCACGCCGCAGTTGGGCTTTCGCGGCGTGTACCGCGTCGGCCCCGATGCGCAGAGCCCCACCTTGCTGGCCGACGACTTCGCACAACCCAACGGCCTGTGCTTCTCGGCCGACGAGCAACGCCTGTTCGTCAACGACACCGAGCGCGGCCACATCCGCGTGTTCGACGTGCGCGCCGACGGCACGCTCGGCGGCGGCAGCGTGTGGGCCGAGACGCGCGGCGAGGGCATGGGCGCCCCCGACGGCATGAAGATCGACAGCGCGGGGCATCTGTGGTGCTGCGGGCCCGGCGGCGTGCACGTGTTCGACCGCGATGCGCGTTGCCTCGGCGTGTTGCAGTTCCCGGCGGCCGCCGCCAACTTCACCTGGGGCGACGACGACCTGAAGAGCCTGTTCGTCACCGCGGGGTCAGCGTTGCACCGGGTGCGCCTGCGCGTGGCCGGCCGCACACCGCCACGCTGACGCGCCGCCGGCGCGCACAATGTGCGCGATGCTGCGCCCGCTCGAGGTCCTCCAGCTCTATCCGCCGCACGACGGCACGGTGGCGTCGCTGCTCGACAGCCGAGCAGGGGTGGCGCCAGATCGTGAGTGCCTGGTGTTCGAACAGCGCACGATCACCTATGCCAAATTGAACGCACGGGTCGGCCGCGCGGCGCTGCTGCTGCGGCAGCTCGGCGTGCGCGCGGGTGACCGCGTGGGCGTGATGTCGACCAACCATCCGTCGACCGTGGCCACGCTGCTGGCACTGGCGCGCATCGGCGCGGTGATGGTGC
>DATKJN010000408.1:0-2513 GCA_035543655.1 Burkholderiaceae bacterium
CTGCTGGCCCTGGCAGTGATCGTCGGAGTGCAAGCTGCGCTGGGCGAAGCGGTGTTCGCCGACTGGGGCTGGCGCATCCCGTTCCTGCTCTCGGCGCTGCTGCTGGCGATCGGGGTGTGGGTGCGCTTGAGCCTGCGCGAGTCGCCGCCGTTCGTGCAGCTCAAGCGCAGCGGCGGCGCGTCGCGCAGGCCGCTCGCCGAAGCGTTCTTGCGCCGGCCCAACCTGAAACTGGTGTTGATCGCGTTCGGGCTGGTCGCCGGGCAGGCAGTGGTGTGGTACGCGGGGCAATTGCAGGCGTTCTTCTTTCTCACGCTGCAACTGCGCGTGGACTCCACCACCGCGAGCGTGTTGCTGTGCGTGGCCTTGGCGCTCGGCGCGCCGCTGTTCGTGCTGTGCGGCGCACTGTCCGATCGCATCGGTCGAAAGGCGATCGTGCTGGCCGGCATGGTGCTGGCAGCGCTGACCTACCAGCCGTTGTTCGCGGGACTGACCGCTGCAGCGAACCCGGCGCTGGCGACGGCACAGCAGCAGGTGCGCATCACGCTGGCCGCCGACGCGTCGGGGTGCGCTTGGGCTTTCAACCCCATTGGTGCAGCCGCCGAGGCGAGCGCCTGTGATCGCGCGAAGCGCCAGCTCGCCGAGCGCGCGGCCCGCTTTGCACGCATCGATGCCAGCGCGCCGGTGGTGGTCACGATCGGCAGCGAGCGCATCGAGCTCGGCAGCGATGCCGGCGAGGAGCGCCGACGCATCGATGCCGCGCTTGACGCAGCAGGCTACCCGCAGCAGGCCGACCCCGCGCGCATCGATCACCTGCGGGTGATCGGCCTCCTGTGGCTGCTGGTGCTGTTCGTCGCGATGGTGTACGGGCCGATCGCGGCGTTGCTGGTCGAGATGTTTCCGACTCGTTTGCGCTGCTCGTCGGTGAGCCTGCCCTATCACCTGGGCAACGGTTGGTTCGGCGGTCTGCTGCCGAGCATGATGTTCGCGATCGCGGCGCACACCGGCAACCTGTACAGCGGGCTGTGGTACCCGATGTTGGTGGCGCTGTTCAGCGCCGCGATCGGGCTTGTGTTCTTGCGCGAACCTGACGGCGCCGACATTGATGCACAACAAGCTTCGCACCGGCTCGATGCCCCAGCATCGGCGGCTGATCCGGCGTCGCGGTAGTGAGTCGCGCGATGCAACCGAGGAGATCCCGATGAGTGAGCAACAGTCGATCGCGCCGCCGGCGGCGCTGGTCAAAGCAGCGCACATCTCTGGCATGGAGGCGTACCGCGCGCTGGTGCGTGAGGCCCAGGCCGACCCGTCAGCTTACTGGGCGCGGTTGGCGCGAGAGGTGCTGAGCTGGAAGACGCCGTTCTCGCGCAGCCTCGACGCGCGAGAGGCGCCGTTCTACAAGTGGTTCGAGGACGGCACGCTGAACGCCTCATACAACTGCCTCGACCGCCATGTGCAGGGAGGCCTCGGCGACAAGACCGCACTGATCTTCGAGGCCGACGACGGTGCCGTCACCCGCGTCAGCTACCGTGAACTGCTGGCGCGCACCTGCCAGCTGGCCAACGCGCTGAAGGATCGCGGGGTGAAGGTTGGCGACCGGGTCGTCATCTACATGAGCATGAGTGTCGAAGGCGTCGTCGCCATGCAGGCCTGCGCCCGCATCGGCGCCACCCACTCGGTGGTGTTCGGCGGCTTCTCGGCCCAGAGCTTGCGCGACCGGATCGAGGACGCCGGCGCCGTGATGGTGATCACTGCCGACCAGCAACTGCGGGGCGGCAAGCAGCTGCCGCTGAAGTCGATCGTCGACGATGCCATTGCGCTCGGCGGCTGCGGCAGCGTCAACAACGTCATCGTCTACCGCCGCACCGGGGGTGCCATCGATTGGAACCCCGAACGCGACCGCTGGCTGCACGAAGAGACCGCTGCGCAATCCGATCAGTGCGAGCCCGAATGGGTGAGCGCCGAACACCCGCTGTTCCTGCTGTACACCAGCGGCTCCACCGGCAAGCCCAAGGGCGTGCAGCACTGCACCGGCGGTTATCTGCTGCACGCCGCGCTCACCACCCAGTGGACTTTCGATCTCAAGCCCGACGATGTCTTCTGGTGCACGGCCGACATCGGCTGGGTCACCGGTCACACGTACATCACCTATGGCCCGCTGGCCCTGGGCGGCACCGAAGTCGTCTTCGAAGGCATCCCGACCCATCCTGATGCCGGCCGCTTCTGGCAGATGATCGCCAAGCACCGTGTGAGCATCTTCTACACGGCCCCCACCGCGATCCGCTCGCTGATCAAGGTTGCCGAGACCCACCCCGCGGTGCATCCGAGCCGCTACGACCTCACCAGTCTGAGGATCCTCGGCTCGGTGGGCGAACCGATCAATCCAGCGGCCTGGCAGTGGTACCACCGCGAAATCGGCGGCAGCCGCTGTCCGATCGTGGACACCTTCTGGCAGACCGAAACCGGCGGCCACATGATCACCCCGCTGCCCGGCGCCACGGCACTGGTGCCCGGCT
>DATKJN010000409.1:0-2476 GCA_035543655.1 Burkholderiaceae bacterium
ACGCGTGGGCGCCGATGCGCTGATCGGCTCGATCGAACACGGCGCCGCGCTGCTCGATGGCGTGCTCGACGTCGGCCGCGCGGTCGCCTCGTCGGAGCTGCTCGGCCTGGCCGACGAGGTGTTCGAGCGCACGGTGGAGTATCTGAAGCAGCGCAAGCAGTTCGAGCGCACGATCGGCGAGTTCCAGGCGCTGCAGCACCGGGCGGCCGAGCTGTTCTGCGACCTCGAGCTCACGCGTGCCCTGGTGCGCCAGGCCCAGAAGGCGCTCGACGACGGCGCCGGCGATGCGCCGCTGCGTTGCGCGCAGGCCAAGGCGCGCGCCTGCTTGACCGCCAACCGGGCGGTGCAAGAGGCGGTGCAGATGCACGGCGGCATCGGCATGACCGACGAGCTGGACATCGGCCTGTTCATGAAGCGCGCGCGTGTGCTGCAGGAGTTGTTCGGCGACGCGTCGTTCCAGATGGACCGTGCGGCGCTGCTGAGCGGATACTGAGACCCCATCGCCCCACCGGGGGCTGACCCGATGCCGTCGAACCTGCACCTGCCGTTCTGGCCCGCGCACGCACCCAAGCACCTGTGGGTGCCCGAGACCCACCTGTACCGCAACGTCGAGGTGTCGGCGATGCGGTTCCCGACCAAGCCGTTGGTGATCTTCTACGACACGGCGATCACGTATCACGAATTCCAGCGCGAGACCGAAGCCATCGCGGGCTATCTGCGCAATCGCCTGCGTGTGAAGAAGGGCGACCGCGTGCTGCTGTACATGCAGAACAGCCCGCAGTTCATGGCGGCGTTCTACGGCATCCTGCGCGCCGACGCGGTGGTGGTGCCGGTGAACCCGATGAACCTCACGCAGGAGTTGCGCCACTACGTGAGCGACAGCGGCGCCGCCGTCGCGTTCGCCGCGCAGGAACTGCTGCCTCGTCTGCAACCGCTGCTGGGCGAGGGGCTCGAACACATCGTGGTCGCGACCTACAGCGACAGCCTGCGCGCGCCCACCGAGCTGAATGTGCCCGAGTTCATCGCTGCGCCGCGCGTGCCGCTCACCGACGGGCGCTGCATCGCGTGGGCCGACATGCTGGCGGCGAACCTCGCCCCCGGCCCCATCGAAGGCGGGCCCGACGACCTGGCGGTGATGCCCTACACCTCGGGCACCACCGGGCATCCCAAGGGCTGCATGCACACGCACCGCACCACCATGTTCAACACTGCGAGCGTGTGGGGCACGGCCAACCAGGGCTCGGTGGGTCTGTCGGTGTTGCCGATGTTCCACGTGACCGGCATGCAGGCCAACCTGAACGGCGCGATCTACAACGCCGCCACCATCGTGCTGCTGCCGCGCTGGGACCGCGATGCGGCCGCGTTGTGCATCCAGCGCTACCGCGTGACGGGGCTGGCGCTGATCACCGCGATGGTGGTCGACTTCATGGCCAACCCGAAGCTCGATCAGTACGACCTGAGCAGCGTGCGCCGCATCGCCGGCGGCGGTGCCGCGATGCCCGAGGCGCTGGCCGCGCTGATCGAGAAGCGGCTGGGCCTCAAGTACGGCGAGGGCTACGGCATGTCGGAGACGATGGCGGCCACGCACGCCAACCCGCCCGATCGGCCCAAGCGGCAATGCCTCGGCATTCCGGTGTTCGACGTCGACTCGCGCATCATCGATCCCACCACGCTGCAGGAGCTGGCGCGCGGCGAGACCGGCGAGATCGTGGTGCACGGGCCGCAGGTGATGCTGGGCTACTGGCGACAGCCCAAGGCCACCGAAGACGCGTTCATCGAGATCGACGGCAAACGTTTCCTGCGCACCGGCGATTTGGCCTACATCGATGAGGAGGGCTACTACTTCTTCGTCGACCGCCTGAAGCGCATGATCAACGCGGCCGGTTTCAAGGTCTGGCCCGCGGAGGTCGAGGCGCTGCTGTACCAGCACCCGGCGATCCTCGAAGCCTGCGTCATCGCGTCGAAGGACCCGCGGCGAGGCGAGACCGTGAAGGCGCTGGTCGTGCTCAAGCCCACCCACGCCGGCCAGGTGACCGAGCAGCAGATCATCGACTGGGCGCACGACAACATGGCGACCTACAAGTCACCGCGCATCGTGCAGTTCGTGCCGAGCTTGCCGAAGTCGGGCACCGGCAAGGTGATGTGGCGCGCGCTGCAAGAACAAGAGAACCGGACCACCCCCGAAGCGGCCTAGCGGCCGTCTCTCTCACCAACTCGGCAGCGAAAAACGATAGGTCAGCCCGAGTCCGATGTTGTCCGATCTGAAGTTCGTCTTGTTCGACGCGATTGCGACCGTCGCGCCTGCCGACGCATAGATGGCCAGGCGGTCGCTGAAGCCATAGTTCATCCCGATGCCGGGCTTCACGATGGGCCCGTGGGGGTTGGTCCCGACCAATAGCTGACCGAAGAACTGGAGCGGGTTGTCCCTGTCGTACTTGCTCTGCAACCCGACGCCGGCGGCCAGCTCACCGTAGGC
>DATKJN010000410.1:0-3885 GCA_035543655.1 Burkholderiaceae bacterium
CGCGACACCACGCCGTCGAATTGCGCCCACGTCCATGCGGTAGCACCGCAGCGGATGGCGGGTTTGTCGGGCAGGCGCGCGGCGGTGCGGCGCAGCAGGTCGGCCAGGGTTTGGCGGCGCAGGGCGGTGTCGGTCATCGAAGGGCCTCGGATGCTTGCTGGCTCCACTGTAGGCGCAGCCGCCAAGGCTCTGGGGCCGGGTCGCTGCTCTTGCGCGGAGCGGGCCACTGGCTCCAATAATCGCGCCTCGCTGGCGTGGTGGGCCGGCCCAACCCGCAGGAGGGTCGCATGAAGTCCTATGGCGCAGAGTTTCTCGGCACGCTGTGGCTGGTGCTGGGCGGATGTGGCAGTGCGGTGCTGGCGGCGGCGTTTCCTCAGGTGGGCATCGGGCTGCACGGGGTGTCGCTGGCGTTCGGGCTGACCGTGCTGACGATGGCCTACGCCATCGGCCGGATCTCGGGCGCGCACTTGAATCCGGCGGTTTCGATCGGCCTGTGGGCGGCCGGCCGTTTCCCTGCCAAGGAGCTGGCGCCCTACATCGTGGCGCAGGTGTTGGGGGGCATCGCGGCGGGCGGCATCCTGTACGTGATCGCCAGCGGTGCACCGGGCTTCGACGTGTCGAAAGGCTTCGCGTCCAACGGCTACGGCGCGCATTCGCCGGGCGGGTATTCGATGACCGCCGCGCTGGTCACCGAGGTCGTGATGACGGCGTTCTTCATGATCGTGATCATCGGTTCCACCGACCGGCGCGCGCCGCCGGGCTTTGCGCCGATCCCGATCGGGCTGGCGCTGACGTTGATCCACCTCATCAGCATTCCGGTCACCAACACCTCGGTCAATCCGGCGCGCAGCACCGGCGTGGCGGTGTTCGTCGGCGACTGGGCGCTGGCGCAGCTGTGGCTGTTCTGGGTGGCACCGATCGTCGGCGCTGTGATCGGTGCGTTTGCATACCGGTCGATCGGCGACGAACACACCGAAGTGGCCCAGGCGGTGAGTGCGAAGGCCTGATTCGTTTCGTTGCGACGCCGTGTCGGTGACAAGGATGTGCCGCGCAGGCGCTTGACTTGTCCGGCACGGCCCGGACACTCCGGTGCGATGAAACGCAGGACGGTCTTGCAACTCGGCGGCGCGAGCGCGCTGTGCGGCCTGGCAATGCCGGCCCTGGCGCAGCGCGAAGGCGCGGCATCGGCGGTGGGTCCCACGCCGCGCGGCGCACCCACGCTGGCCGGCGGCGGCGCGTTGCCGCGCGTCGGCCTGGGCAGCTGGATCACGTTCAACGTCGGCAACGACGCCGCCGCGCGCATGCAGTGCGCCGACGTGATGGCGGCGTTCTTTTCCGCTGGTGGGCGCCTGATCGATTCGTCGCCGATGTACGGCTCGTCGCAGGCCGTGATCGGCGAAGGGCTCAAGAAGCTCAACATGCTCGGCCGCGTGTATTCCGCCGACAAGGTGTGGATCGCACCGGCATCGCGCGGCGCAGCGCAGATGGAGGCGTCGCGCAACCTGTGGGGTGTGCCGCGTTTCGACCTGATGCAGGTGCACAACCTGCTGTCGTGGCAAGAGCACCTGCCATTGCTGTTGGACATGAAGGCCGCCGGCCGCGTGCGCCACGTGGGCATCACCACGTCGGAGGGGCGGCGCATGCGCGACATCGAACAGATCATGCGCGCGCACCCGATCGACTTCGTGCAAGTGACGTACAGCCTGGCCGACCGCCGCGCCGAGGATCGCATCCTGCCGCTGGCGCGCGAGCGCGGCATCGCGGTGATCGCCAACCGGCCGTTCGAGCAGGGCGAGCTGCTGCGCGCGCTGGCCCGCCATGCCTTGCCGCCGATCGCGGCCGAGCTGCAATGCACCAGCTGGGCGCAGTTCGCGCTCAAGTTCGTGGCCTCGCATCCCGACGTCACCTGCGCCATCCCCGCCACCACCAGCGTGGCCCACGTGCGCGAGAACATGGCCGCGGGCCTGTCGAACCTGCCCGACATGGGACAACGCAATCGCATGGCGGCGCAGACCGCGGGCCTGTTGTGAACGTCGCGGGCCGGGCCCTCGGACACAACGCCAAGGGGGCCCGTTGACCGAGTGGTGGACCTACCGCATCGACAGCTTCCTGCTGTTTTCGGCCCGCACCTACCAGCGCCTCATCGAGTCGACCAACACCGACGTGTGGCCGCTGCAGATGGTCACGCTGATGGCCGGCATGGGCCTGCTGCTGTGGCTGGGCCGACCGCATTCGCAGCGCCGGGACCGCGTGGTGTTCGTGTTGCTGGCACTGGCCTGGGCGTGGGTTGCCTGGGACTTCCTGCACCGGCGCTTTGCCACCATCAACTGGGCGGCCGACTACGCGGCCTTGTTGTTCGCATTGCAAGCGGTGGCGCTGCTGTGGGTCGGCGTGTCGCGCGGCGGGCGCGTGCGGCGGCGCAAGCTGTCGCCGACCGATCC
This sequence comes from Burkholderiaceae bacterium, assembly GCA_035543655.1. Lineage (GTDB taxonomy): Bacteria > Pseudomonadota > Gammaproteobacteria > Burkholderiales > Burkholderiaceae_C > JAEUPI01. The sequence continues at coordinate 2,442 of DATKJN010000410.1, forward strand.
GGTGGCGATCCTGCTGATCGTGCTCGGTGTCATCGTCTATCCCCTGCTGGCACCGATGCTCGGTCGGCCCTGGGTGCAGGCCGAGGTGTTCGCCGTGGCGCCCGATCCGACCGTGATCACGACGCTCGGCTTCCTGTTGCTGGCCGAACCCCCGCGCCGCCTGCTGATCGTGGTTCCGGTGCTTTGGTGCCTGTTCCATGGCGCGCTGTTGTGGGGTCTGCGTGCCGGGCAGGCCTGGGTGCCGCCCGCAGTGGCGCTGCTGGCGGTGGCGTGCCTGCTGTGGCGCCGCAAGTTCGTGCTGCACCACTTCTAGAGCGCGACTTCTAGAGCACCGACCCAGTGCAACTTGTTGGTTGTCGGCTTGATCCGACAGCCACTCGCGCGCCCGTCCGGCAGTCCTGCCGCCCCGTTTTGACGACGATGCAGCCATACACGCTCGAAAGACGCCATGCCGCAGGCAATGAACACACCGGTCGATGATTTCGACGACTTCATGGAGCAGCGCATCGCAGCCGCTGATGCCTATGTCACGGGCGACGCGTCGCCGCTCGTGCGTCTGCTCGCGGTGGATTCGCCAGCCACGTTCTTCGCGCCGCGCGGTGGCGTGGTGCAGGGCGCCACCGAGGTCGGCGCGCGTTATGTCAGCGATGCGCATGGCTTCCGTGCCGCGGGCAGCACGCGACTGGAGGTGCTGCAGGTGGGTGCCAGCGGCGACCTGGCGTATTGGGTCGGCGTGCAGCACGCCACCGTCCAGACTGGCGACATGACGCAGCCCGCACCGATGGAACTTCGCGTCACCGAGATCTTTCGGAGAGAGAATGGTGCCTGGAAGCTGGTGCATCGCCATGCCGATCCGTATGCCAACGCCGCGTGATCTCGCGCACCACGTCGCCGCGCTCGCTCTAGTGGCGGTGTGCGGTGCGGCGCCCGAGCTGGCTGCGGCGTGCTGTGCCGGAGCGGCCATGTCGCCCGAGGCCACCGCCTTGCGCGCCAAGCACGAAGTCCTTCGCGACGCGTTCGCCAGCAGCCCGTTCAAGCGGCCGCTGGTCGTGCAGTCCTCCGAGGCCAATGAAGAGCTCAAGGGCGAGATCTACGCGATCGTGGAGCAGCCGTTCAAGACCACGGTGCAGGTGCTGCAGGACAAGGCCCGCTGGTGCGAGGTGGTGATGCTGCACCAGAACATCAAGCGCTGTCGTGCCGGCACCCAGACGCCGAAGGACCGGATGGACATCGTGATCGGCCGCAAGGCCCAGAGTTCGCCGGAGCAGGGCTACAAGATGGACTTCACGTTCAACGTGGAGGCCTTGACGGCGGATTTCGTGCGTGTGCAGATGGCGGCGCGCGAGGGGCCGATGAGCACCCGCGATCACCGCGTCATGTTGCAGGCAGCTCCACTGGACGACAAACGTAGCTTTGTCCACTTGTCGTACGCCTATACATTCGG